>NZ_JADBTZ010000312.1:0-4355 GCF_020245885.1 Microcystis sp. M165S2
TGTCAGTCTGTAGAGCGACCATAAGACCAGAACAGATTTACTCTGTTAAGGCAGGTGCGGAACCCCGCAAGGGAAAGAAGCAGAAACCTAAATCGTGAGGTTTGGGAATCACCGTCCGTTTACGGCGGTGAGGATGTCAAAATTACCCCCTTGGGATGTGATGATTCTGCCTGGGAAATAAATGGTACTTTATTTTTTTGCCAGTTCCTTACTGCGACCGACGATCGCCCAGAGATAGCTAATTGCTAAGGCCAAAAACGCGAGGGGAATACTTTCTTTGACGATAAAAATTCCTAAACCGATCAGCACACAGGGAACGAAGGTACTTCCCTGACTGGTGAGAATAGTGGCGATGGTCGGCACACTGGTCAACCCGTAGGCGATCGCGCACCAAACCCCCACCAGAATCAAAAACACGCTGACGATAACGATCAGACTTGTTACAGTACTACTGGCGAACAGGGGAACGTAAATGCCGATATTATCGCTCCCGTTGGCGACGGTTAACGCGGCCACGCTATAGGTGCGCGAGTCAAACCAACCACCGAAGGGGGAATGTTTCGCACCCTCTAGGTTGACTTCGACATTCTCCGGCTCTTCCTCCTTCTCCTCTTCTTTGAGAAGGGAAAAGATGCCGAGAATCACAGGAACGAGGCCTAGATAGCGAATCCATGGGGTAGGGATAAGAAAGCACCCGAAAAATCCCGCTAAACTGGCAATAACAAGCAGACTAAAGCCGATATACTGACCGATCACGATATCGCGACGACGGAAGAGTTTCCCCGTTTGGCTGAAGAGAATCGTCAGGATCAATATATCGTCGAGGTTGGTGGCGACGAATGTCGCTACACCGGTAGATATCGCGATCACAATCTCGATCATCGTTTTTTTCCTTAAGATGGCCGTCGGGTTTTTCCGTTCGTTAAACCTTAACCATGGCAGGGGAAACCGAAATATTCGGCGTTCGGCTTTTCCTTCAAAGGTTCGGCAACAGGAGAATCCTACTACCCATCCCGATGGAGAAACTGTATTTCCCACGACTGATCGCTTTATCCCGGTGCGGGATGGAAAAAGAAAGCGAGGGCGATCACCGCGTAGGTCGCGACGAGTAATATACCCTCTAGCCAGTTCGAGCGACCGTCGTTACTGATTGAGTTGGCCAGCCAGACGGCGACGGCGACCAATTCAAACGGATCGAAATCGAGAGCCATGGGCTGACCGAGGAAATAACCCGCGATTACGAGAACCGGTGCGACAAAAAGTGCGATTTGTAGGCTCGAACCGACGGTGACAGAAACCGCCAGATCCATTTTGTCTTTTAAGGCGACCCTAACCACGGTGGCGTGTTCGGCTGCGCTGCCGATAAAACCGCGCACGGTTTTGAAAAACAGACTATCAGCCTTCTTTCTGTTTCGATTACCCGAATCGCCCGGTAATATACTCGCGAGCCTCGTCGGTTTGCGGATTGCCGAACATAACTTCCGTGGGGCTGAATTCGACTAATTTCCCCCGGCGTTTCCCGGACGAATCGGTTTCGGTGTTAAAAAATGCCGTCCAGTCGGCGATCCGCGATGCCTGCTGCATATTGTGGGTGACGGTGATGATCGTGTAACTTTCCTTCAGTTGTAGGCACAATTCCTCCACCTGACGGGTAGAGATGGGATCGAGGGCCGAACAGGGTTCATCCATCAATAAAACATCTGGCTTCATGGCGATGGCACGGGCGATACAGAGGCGCTGTTGTTGTCCCCCCGATAGTGCCGTTCCTTTTTCTTTCAGTTTGTCCTTTACTTCCTCCCAGATCGCCGCCTGCCGCAGGGAATACTCGACCAATTCATCAAGATTTCCCTGATAACCGTTGGTTCGGGGCGCGTAGGCGATATTCTCGTAAATGCTCTTGGGAAAAGGGTTCGGACGTTGGAAAACCATCCCCACCTGTCGCCGTAACTTGACGGCGTTGACCTGCGAATCGTAAATATTCTGATTTCGGTAGAGTAATTTTCCCTCCACCTTGGCGCCGGGGATCAGATCGTTCATGCGGTTAAAGCAGCGCAAGAGGGTACTTTTCCCGCAACCAGACGGGCCGATAAAGGCGACGATTTTTCGCGCAGGAATTTTAATATGAACATCCACAAGAGAGAGAAACCCGTTATAAAAAACTTTCACTCCTTCTGCATCGAAAACACTGTGATCTGGGTTAAGGTGGGTAGTCATGGCAACAATTCTCCTGAGTATGATTAAACGACTGGTTAAAAGGGAAAAGTGGGGAGTGCAGGAGTAGGGGATGTCAAGTATCTACCCCCTTGCCTGCTGCCTTCCCTAATTAGGTGTCGAATAACGTTGACGTAGATAGATGGCGATGGCGTTCAGCGCCATGATCAAAAGGATCAGAACAATAATCGTTGCGGCGGCGGCGTTGGCGAAACCGGGTTCAGGACGGGAGACATAACTAAAAATCTGAATGGGCAGTACCATAAATCGCTCGAATAAACCAGGATCGAAGGTCAGAAAACTCACCGCTCCCACGACCACTAGCGAGGCCGCGTCCCCGATCGCCCGCGACACGGAGATAATTACCCCCGTGAGAATCCCCGGCACCGCATAGGGTAAAACATGGTGTTGGAGCGTCTGCCATTTGGTGCTGCCTAGACCGTAGGAGGCTTGGCGGAGGGAATCGGGAACCGCCCGGATCGCCTCCCGCGCCGCAACGATAATGACTGGCAGCGAGAGAAGCGCAAGGGTTAAGGCCCCGGAAAGTAGGGTAGAGCCGAAATTCAGTAAATAGACGAAGACCCCTAAACCGAGCAAACCGTAAACGATCGAGGGAACCCCGGCCAGATTGCCGATATTCACCTCGATCAGCGCCGTCCACCAGTTTTTCGGGGCGTATTCTTCTAGGTATAGGGCTGCTCCCACCCCGATGGGCACCGCTACCAAGATCACGATTACTCCCAAATAGAGGCTACCGATAATCGCGGGGCGAATTCCCGCGCGATCGGGAAAACGGGAGGGGGTTTCCGTGAGAAAACCGGGGCTGAGTAGGCGGGCCAGTCCGTCATGAAGGACATTGAACAACAGTAGAGCGAGAACGAATAGACCGACGAGTAATCCGATCAAGAAAACATACTCGTAGATTTTGCCGATGGTTTCTCGGCTTTCGAGTCGATCGTTAAAGACGGCCGTATCCCTAGTAGGAGAAGATTTAACCATGATAATTAGTCGTATTTTTCCTTAAAGCGATTAGAAATCCAATAACTGCCGATATTGAGCGCCAGAGTGATCAGGAAAAGCACCGCACCGACCGCGTAGATGGATTTAAAATTGAAACTCCCTCTGGGGGCATCTCCACTAGAAACCTGCGCCATAAAAGCGGTCATGGTGGCGATCGATTCCAGTGGATTGAAAGTTAGACGAGGTTGAGCACCCGCCGCGATCAGGACGGTCATGGTTTCTCCCACCGCACGGGAAACCCCCAAAATAATCGAAGCCATAATCCCCGATAGGGCGGCCGGCAGAACCACCTTGAAAATTGTTTCCAGCTTGGTAATTCCTAGGGCGTAGGAACCCTCGCGCAGGGAACGGGGAACCGATTTAATCGCGTCTAGACTGATCGAACCGACGGTCGGGGTGATCATGATTCCCATCATCAATCCCGCGCTGAGGGCGTTAAAAACCTCTACGGGTAAAAAATTCCGTAGTAAGGGCGTTAGAAAGATCAGTGCGAAGTAACCGTAAACTACGGTGGGAATTCCCGCCAGAATTTCCACGGCCGGACGCAGAATAGAAGCTACTTTCGGGGTCGCGTACTCGGCCAGATAAATCGCTGAAGACAATCCCAACGGAACTGCGACGACCATTGAGATCACCGTGGTTAAAACGGTTCCGTTAATCAACGGCCAGATCCCGAAACGGGGAGGATTAAAAAGGGGAGTCCATTGGGTATCCAAGAAGAACTGCCCGAGACTTACTTCCTGGAAAAAAGCGACAGTTTCCTTGAAAATAATAGCGACGATGCCGAAGGTTGTGACTACAGATACAAGGGCGCAGGCGAACAAAATTGTTCCGATAATTTTCTCGGGAACATCATCGGAGGCTCGCTTGAGAAGAGAATCCCCTCTTGCGAACAGAGAGTCATCAAAGGAACCGGTAGTGGTCATGGGAAATTTTGGGTCTGAAACCCCGCCGTAGAACGGCGGCTTTACGTTAGAATTAAGAGGCCAGTCTCGAAAACCAAGTGGACGGCGCAGCACCTTGAAAACTCGGCTTAGGGGGTTCCGACCAGAAAAGCTTGGCCGGGTAAAAAGTCGCGCGCAACAAGTACAAGAAGCTATAGGCGGTCAACGTACCGTGGGACA
>NZ_JADBTZ010000313.1:0-15142 GCF_020245885.1 Microcystis sp. M165S2
CAATTTCCTCTAAAATTACCTTAACTAGCGATTCTGAGGAAGCAACATTCAAAAAAGATTCTGATAGATAAATTTTATTAGTGCTAACCGCATAAGCACCCTTCGCTGTCCCTAAAACCTCATCACTGAGTACCTCAATTGGGGGAAGTTGACTGAAATTGCGACTTTGCCACTGATTTCGTAATTCTGTTGCCTTAACCACATCATAACTTGTGCCAAAAGCAGTTGCCAAATTAGCCCAAAAACCATCAGATTGAGCGAAATCGAACAAAATATCGTCAACAGCAGGAAGAATCGGCAAAAGAGAAGAAGTCATGACATTAACTGTAAAGGTTTATTGCTAACATTTTTAGCTCAACAATCGCCAATTTTTCAAGGGTGCTACCACAAAAATTAACATTTATTACAAGAAAACGGGTTTCTTTGAGAAACCCGTTTTCTAAAAATGCTTCAAAATATTCTCCTAGCCGCCACTTAACCTGACAGTATATATTAAGAAAAGCAACAAATGCTTTACAGATACAACAAAGTATGCAGCAAATTCTAGGATTAGAGACACAACCAAAAATCTGGTATTGGCGGGGATTCAAAATCACCTATCAAAGTGCGGGGGAGACAGGGCCAGCGATCGTGCTTGTGCATGGATTTGGGGCATCTTGGGGACATTGGCGGAAAAATATCCCCGTTTTAGGCGAAAAATGTCGCTGTTTTGCCCTAGATTTAATTGGTTTTGGCGGTTCCGACAAACCCGAACCGAAAAACGAGATCGATTACACTTTCGAGACTTGGGGGGCGCAAATTGCCGATTTTTGTCGGGAAGTGGTGGGGGGTCCTGCTTTTTTGGCGGGTAATTCTATCGGTTGTGTGGCCATCATGCAGGCTGCCGTCGATCATCCCGATTTTGTCCTTGGGGTAGCGGCGATTAATTGTTCCCTCAGACTACTGCACGAAAGAAAACGGGGTAAATTACCCTGGTATCGTCGTTTCGGGGCGGATATTGCCCAAATAATTCTCAAAAATAAAGCAATTGGGGCTTTTTTCTTCCAACAGATCGCTAAACCCCAGACAGTGCGTAAAATTCTCCTGCAAGCTTATCGGCGCTCGGAAGCGGTAACGGAGGAATTAGTAGAAATAATCTTAAAACCCGCCAGAGATCAGGGAGCGATCGAGGTTTTCCTCGCTTTTACCGGTTATTCTGGCGGCCCACTGCCGGAAGACCTGCTGCCGATTCTCCCCTGTCGGGCTATTCTGCTTTGGGGTAGCGAAGATCCCTGGGAACCCTTGGCCTTGGGCCAAGAATTAGCACGATTCCCGACAGTAAAACAGTTTATCCCCTTAGCCGGTTTAGGCCACTGTCCCCAGGATGAAGCCCCAGAAATAGTTAATCCGATTTTATTAGACTTCCTACAAGCTCAAATCTAAGTTCCTCTAGTAACCAGAAGGCCTGGAATTAATGGGTTGTTGGATGGAGAAACCCCGGTTAATACTTTGAGGTGGGACTTGATTGGGGGTGCCATTATTGTTAGGTGGCATTCCCTGATTGGGATAACCAGTGACGTTAGGTTGACTGCCGTAGACGGGGGCCTGATATACAGGAGGTTGATAATAATTGGATTGGTTACTAGAGCCAGAGACCGGGTTAGGGTTGGCATTATTCCACGAGGATGGGGGTGGAACATTTTGTTGCTCAGGGGAATAATTTCCCTGGGGGTTGACTTGATTCGGGTTGGACCCGGGGGTGAGATTAGGAGAATTATTCAAGTTAGCAGTCCGCGAGCGATTTTCGATTTCCCTTTGTAAAGGATAATTGCTAGTGTCGCCACTAATCGGTCGCACTTGAATCGGTTGCAGACTTTTACTAGCCTTCGGTGGCTGATTTTGCTTAGTCTGCGGCATTAACGGACTGAATAAAGAGCTTTTCTGGTTGTTATCAGGATTAGTATTTAAAGGGTCAAAAGGCTGCGTCGAGGCCGGTTTGTTCGGGCGAGCGGTATTATTATGAGCAGGAATGGCCGGCAATGGTACAGTAGTGGGGAGAGGAGTATCGGTAATCTGGTTAGCCCGGATTTCCCGCTCCTCCAAGGACATTCCTGGGGTATCTAATACCGAACCCAACCATTCAGGATTCTGTTGATATACCCACAAAGCAATTAGAGCCAAGGAAAATATTCCTAACGGTAGCCAAAATAAAGGTTGGGCAAAGGGTTTTAATCCTGCCAGGAAATAGCGCATGGAAGAAGAATCTTTATAGTCACTCATACCGCTTCACTCTCTATAGGTTTTCCCCCATGCTATCAAATCAGTGAGCAGTTATCAGTTTTTTAGCCCTCAGCCCTCAGCCTTGCACAACAGGTGACGCTTATGTTCCTACCAGTATTGCTGCTTACGAACAAAAGTATCGTCAAAGCTCAGGCTCTAGGTTTCAATCTTAAGAGTTTTCAGTTCCCCGTTCCCTGATATAGCGTACAATGATAAGATTGTCTTCAAAGATACAATAAATAGGCGTTTGTCTTCGCTAGAGAGTTTATGAAAGTTGGCGATCAAGTTCGTGTAATTGAGTCTGTGGTAGTTTATCACCATCCTGAACATAAATCAGCTCCTTTTGACGTGAAAGGACTAGAGGGAGAGGTGAAAGGGATTGTCACCGAATGGCGTGGTAGACCGGTTAGCGCCAACCTACCCGTCCTCGTCGAGTTCAGTAAAAAGTTTAAAGCCCATTTTCGAGATTTTGAGTTAGAAATCCGGGAAAAAGCCGCCGAATAGGGACTTTTTCGCCTATTTAAGCTACGAAGCGAATAAATTTATTTTTGCCCACCTGTAGGACTTTTCCCGTTAAAGCTTCGGCTGTCTCAAAACTTTTGTCCACATCGGTGATTTTCTCACTATCGATTCTCACCGCGCCCCCCTGAATCTGTCTTCTCCCTTCACCGCTACTTTTACACAAGCCGGTGGCTGAGAGAAGATAGAATAATTTCAGGGGAAAAGTGACCGCTGCTAGGGAAAATTCGGGTACAGAAGCAGCTGCTGCCGTATTTCCCTGTAGAACTATCTCCTGCGCCGTTTTTTGTGCTTTTAATGCCTCCTCTTCTCCGTGAAACTGGGCAACTACCTCGATCGCCAGTTGTTTTTGTGCCTCTCGCGGATTACTCTGCATAGCATCTAAGGGCAAATTTGTCAATAGTTCGTAATAATCTTTTAACAAAGCGTCGGGGGTTTTTTCCAGTTTCGAGTACATGGACAGGGCCGATTCGCGCAATCCCACATAATTATTCAGGGATTTGGACATTTTTTGACTGCCATCGGTTCCGATTAAAATCGGTAAAAGTAGCCCGAATTGCGGTTTTTTACCGAAATATTTCTGCAAATCACGACCGACGGCAATATTAAATTTTTGATCAGTTCCTCCCAATTCGACATCGGCCTCGACAGCTACGGAATCATAACCCTGCATTAAGGGATAGAGAAATTCATGGAGAAAAATCGGGTTTTCCTGGTCGTAGCGTTCGGAAAAGCCTTCTTTTGCCAACATTTGCCCGACAGTCATGGTGGAGAGAAGTTCGAGAATTTGCGATAGGTCTAATTTCCGCAACCATTCCGAGTTATAGCGAATTTCTAGGCGATTAGGCGTGTTAAAATCTAAAATTGGGCGTAATTGTGCCAGATAATTCTCGGCATTGGCTCTCACTTCTTCGATGGTCAATTGTTTTCTAACTTCCGATTTTCCGGTCGGATCCCCGATTCTAGCGGTAAAATCGCCAATAATCACCACTGCTACATGACCGGCATCCTGGAAAGCACGCAGTTTCCGAAAAGGGATACTATGACCTAGATGAATATCGCTGCCAGTGGGGTCAATACCTAGTTTAATTCTTAAAGGGCGATCGGTAGTTTGCAGTAGTTGGGTTAAATTTTCCCTAGGATCTTGGGAGTCGGGTTGATGGGGGAATAGGTCACTGGTTCCACGGGTTAGCCAGTCTAGGGAGGAAGATACGGTCATTGTTGCTCATTTTCCACAGCCTTCCCATTATAGTTTTTTATTATGTCAAGTAACAAGCCAAAGGTAAATAAACTGGTATCTTCAATAGGAGTCGATAACATCTTGACAATTCTCCCGATCAAATATAGAGTCTTAAAATCTTCTTTTTCAAAATTATCAAAAAATTTCCCTGTCTTGAATTGCGATCAGATAAGCCGATGAATCCTAGTTTTAATAACTCTATACCAGTGCAGAGTATCAAAGTTTCTGTAATTGTTTCTACCTATAAATCAGCGGAGTTTATCTGGGGTTGTCTAGAGGATTTAGTTACTCAAACTCTTTATCAAAAGGGAGAAGTAGAAATTATTATTATCGATAGTGCTTCTCCAGAGAATGAAGGGGAGATTATCCAAGAGTTTCAAGAAAATTATCTTAATATTATTTACCAGAGGACTAGAGAACGAGAAACCCTCTACCGCGCTTGGAATCGTGCTATTAAACTAGCTAGGGGTTCCTATATCACCAATGGGAATACTGATGATCGTCGCTGTTTTAATGCTCTGGAAATTATGGCTAATTATCTAGATAACAATAGAGAGATTAGCTTGGTTTATGCCGATCAATTAATTACCACCCTCAAAAATGACACTTTTGCCACCACCCCAGCTTTAAAACATTGGAATTGGCCAAATTACTCCTATCAACAGATGCGTCAAGGTTGTTGTGTGGGTTCTCAACCAATGTGGCGAAAAATGCTGCACGATAAATATGGTTATTTTCAGGAAAATTTTCGCTGTGCTGGTGATTACGAATTTTGGTTAAGAATCGGCATTCAAGGCAAAAAAATGGCTTTAATTCCTGAGATTTTAGGGTTATATTATTTAAATCTGCAAGGTTTAGAACATGGCAGTAATGGTCAAGCATTACAGGAACATTATCAAGTGTGTAAAATCTATGAAATTCCTCACCCAGACATTAAGGATATAGAAATTAAAACAAATCTGGTTAAGATGGAAGATTTAGGCATAATTTTACAGGAAGATGAGCGAGAAAAATTGCAAACAATTCAAGCTATCTCCCAGAAGAGATGCCCAATTATTGTTATTGATGGCGTGATCTTTCAAATCGATCAAGGAAAATTAGCCAGGGTTTGGTCTTCAATTCTAGAGCATTGGAGTCAATTAGAATTTAGTCAACACATTGTTATTTTAGATAGAAATAACACCGCACCAAGATGGGAAGAATTTAAATATTGGCCTGCGGAATCCTACGATTATAATTGTACGGGAAAGGATGCCAGAAAAATTCAAGCTATTTGCGATCGCCTACAGGCAAATTTATTTATTTCCACTTTTTATACCAGTCCCTTAAACACTCCTTCTCTACTTTTTCTTGCTGATGAATTCCCAGAAGAAAACGGCAATTTACCAGTAGATTTAGAAAAACACTATGCAATTTTATCCGCTTCTAGAATCATCGCTTTTTCCTCTGATATTGCCCAAGATTTAAGAAAGTTATACCCCAAAATTTCCAGCGAAAAAATTGATATTATCGAGGTTTTTGAAGTTAATCAAAAAATAGCGGAAGAAATCACTGATTTTCTCTGGTATGCGCTCAGTGAAACTAAGGAATCAAGTCAGAATCAAGTCTGGTTAGAGTTAAGAAAATTACAGGAAGCACAACAGATAATGTATCTCAAACAACAGCAAGATTATCATACTATGCAAGGGATGGGAATATCCCTAAAAGAATTAGATAATAATCATAACTATCTCCAGAAAAATAATCAGAAATTACAGGAAGAAATTAACTATTTGTCCTCCCGTAAGGGAATAGTAAAAACCCTATCGAAAACTTCTATTTTACTTCTTGCTAAGATCAAGAAAAAACTGCCAATATTTTAGGGAATTAAGGTAAAGTTTCCGAACGCGCCTAAAAGTGGTAAAGTAATGTTAAGAATTAGAGGAGAAAACACTGTGCCACATTCGATCGTCACTGAAACTTGTGAAGGGGTTGCCGATTGCGTTTCCGCTTGTCCTGTTGCTTGCATCCATCCCGGACCAGGTAAAAATGTTAAAGGAACCGATTGGTATTGGATTGATTTTGCCACTTGTATCGACTGTGGTATCTGTCTACAAGTATGCCCCGTCGAAGGTGCAATTCTGCCAGAAGAACGTCCCGATTTACAAAAAACTCCCTAATTTATCAGTTATCAGTTATCAGTTATCAGTTATCAGTTATCAGTTATCAGTGATCAGTTATCAGTGATCAGATGTGAGTTTTCAGTTCACTGATTACTGTTCACTGAAAATGCTCCCCACTTCCCCACTTCCCAATTCATAATTCATATTACTCTCTCCTATCTCCTTTTTACCTTACCATGGATTATCTTTTAGAAGTTGAACAAGTTTATGCTGGTTATGTGCAGGATTTATACATATTGCAAGGGGTTAACTTTCGCATTGCACCGAGGGAATTAGTCACGGTTATCGGTCCCAATGGTGCGGGAAAATCTACCCTCGCTAAGACGATTTTTGGTTTATTAAAACCCAGTGCTGGAACTATCACTTTTAAGGGACAAAATATCGCCGGTTGGAAATCTAATCAAATCGTTCCCCTCGGAATGGGTTATGTTCCCCAAATTGCTAATGTTTTTCCATCCCTGAGCATTGAAGAAAACCTTGAAATGGGAGCTTTTACGAGCAAAGGAAATATAAAATCTTTAAAAGAGCGCATTTATGCGATGTTTCCCCGTTTGATCGAGCGCCGTCGTCAGAAAGCTGGCACTTTATCCGGAGGAGAAAGACAGATGTTAGCCATGGGAAGAGCGCTGATGTTGCAGCCAGATTTATTAATTCTCGATGAACCTTCGGCAGCTTTATCTCCTATTTTAGTAACCAGCGTTTTTGAGCAGATAAAAGCAATTAATCAGACGGGAACTGCAATTATTTTAGTGGAACAGAATGCCAAAAAAGCCCTAATGATGTCCGATCGAGGTTATGTTTTAGAAAGTGGTCAAGATCGTTTTCAGGGATCGGGTCAAGATTTACTCAATAACCCGAAAGTAGGGGAATTATACCTCGGGGCGGCTGATCATGGGGCCAAACGAGATGATTAGGAATTTGTTAAGGATTTAGGGGGATTTTGATTTCTTCCCAGAATTTAGCGATAGGATAGTAATTGAGTACAAATCTCTACGGCGCTGATGTCAAGGTGATAAGCCAGCAACCCCTAAATATATCTGTTGATATTTATTAATCGATCAAGACAGTTATGCTACTGCATTGAGAGCATAACTTTTAGTAATAAAAGGAGAAGTCATGGCGGTTAAAAGTCCTCCGTAATCAAGATTAAAACTGACTTCGCTTCCTACTTTTAACCTCTTGTTATGACTATCAAGAACTAGATGATCGCTACTAGAACCTAATATTTTTATATCCTGACTTGTTTGTAATCCAGAGATAAGAATATCCTGTCTTCCTAATGCAATAATAACTCGACGGTGAATGCCTTGGTCGATAAAGCCTGGAACATTACCAAAAGCGTCTCGACCAATTTCTCCAGAGGGTAGAGATGGTTTATCTTTGGATTCGATTACTTCAGCAATTAACCGAAAAGCATCGGTATATAAGCCTGGTATCAGTTGTCGATTAACTGTTTCACAACCTAATAAAATTGATTCTCCTAAACGCAGATTATTAATCCGACCAACTTCGCTACTTTTTTGATACCATTGATAGTTAGCAGAATTGCCTCCTGAAATAATCGGTAATTTTATTAAAAATTCCTGCTCAATTGTATCTGTTAACACAGATAATTTGCTCATATTATGTCTATCAGGTTTAATACCTCCATAACAAGCCAAATTACAACCCAGTCCAATAATTTTGATAAAGGGAAAAGCGAGGGTTTTTTTGATGAACTTGACGAGATCTTTCGGCAGTACACCTTCGCGTAAATCCCCTAACTCCGTCATGATAATAATTCGGTGTATTTTTTGCTTTTCTTGAGCATAATAGGAAAGTTCCTGAATTGTTGCTAATTCTGTATTTAAGCTGATATCTGCAATGTTAACCACTGATTCTGCTTGACTCAAGGCAGTACGCAACAGAACAAAAGTTGTCACTATTCCTGCTTGTTTCATTTTGAGAATATTTTCGATTCGAGAGTCAGCGATAAAGTTGACTCCACCTTGAATCATGGCCAAGGCGATCGAGGGATCACCCAAAATCGCTTTGGAAACTCCCATCACAGAAAGTCCCTTGCTGCCGTAGAATTGGCAGAGTAAACGAGCATTATGGCGTATTTTCGGGAGAGAAATCTCGATTCTCGGTAAAATGTCTTTCATCAGCCTATTTGCTCCCAATTGCGGGAATTGCAGCTAAAATTTCCCCTTTGATTTTCCGGTTTAATTTCGGAAAGCGATCGCATAAAGCTTGGACTAATTTCTCACATCCGTGTAACAAAACATCAGTAGTCGGTAACTGAAAATCTCGCTCATATTTGGCAATAATACGCTCAGTGGCTGCTGCAGTGAGATTTTCGTGATTAATCGCAATAGCGATAACTTTAGTGGGAGAAATTGCCTCAATTAGTGAAATTTCTTCCTGTAATTTTGCCATGGCTAAATGAGGAAAATCACAGCGAAATTTTCGGGCTGGGGGATGTTGTAAAATAACCCCATCGGGCATACTTCCTTTCAAAATTCCCACGGAACTCATAAAAGCAGGATGACTCAGAGAACTTTGTCCTTCCACTAAAATAATATCGGGTTTTTCTTGCTCAAAAGCTTGAACCACAGCATTTTCAATTTCACCGATGACAAATTGAGAAACCAAAGCATCGATCGAAACCCCATATCTTGCTCCCTGCATCAAGCTAGTTTGTCCAGTAGCGACTAAGACAGACTTAATACCCAAGCCTTGGAGAGTTTGATTAACTGCTACCGCAGTGGTCATTTTTCCGCAAGCACAATCGGTTCCTAAAAAGGCAATAACGGGTATATTTACTTGGGAAATTTGCCCAGTAAATAGATGAAGATCAGCTAATTGTGGTGGTTTACGAATGTCTGTAATTTGCACACCATACTGACTAGCTTGCTCCCTAAATTCTAAATCCTCGGAGAAGAATTGATGCAAACCATTAATAATATCCATTCCTTGTGCCATTGCTTCTAAAATTAGCAGCCTTTCTAGGGGAGGAATAAACGCTTCTAAGGGTGCTTTGCCGTAGATATAACAATTGGGAACATCTCTAAGTTTTTCTAAGGCTGTTTGTAAATTAGCAAAAATGGGAATATGATTTTTTTTGTCTCCTAATGCTTCTCCCGCATCTTTTCCTGCTAAGGAACTATCCAGCACACCAACAATTGTATATATTTCTGATTGTCGGATCAAGCCAGCTGCCGTTTTTCCGTCCACACGTCCAAATTGATTTTCACAGTAAATTAAAGCCGTTTTTTTCGTTGATACCACTTTCTTAATCTCCTGAATATTAGATAATTGAAATTTCACTCCTAACTCCCAGTAAGACTATTTATTCCTCTTCTTCTATAGCATAATTATCTGGATCGATAATATCGTCTAGTTCTTCTAAAATTTGCGAATCGGGATGAGCATCAGATTGACGTAATTTTAATCTTCCTGTGCGTTCTAACCAATGGAGAAGGGTTTCTTTGGAAGTTATCTGCATAACAGGAATTGCCTGATAGCGAGGTTCTTGACTAATAGAAGGATTAATTTTCATACCTGTTTAATTTCCTGTGAGAAGTTATCTCTATTGGTTGTTCTATTGTTGATCACGAAGAAACCCACAAAAAACTGAAAAAAATTGTCAAGTGTAGCAAAGTAAAAAAGTTCAGCTGTCAGATTTACTATTTGGACAGATAGATAGAGTCGGTTCCAATATATGCTCCCGATACTTGGGATGCAGACTCTATGGTGTAAATTAAAGTTTTCTTGTCTGACTCAACTCAAATGTCAATCCTACGGTTTTTATCTAGCTAACCGAAAAGGTGATTAATAACACCAAAGCAACCAACAAAACCGCCCCTAATCCTTGCAAAATATACCATTTTTGCTGTTCTAAAGATGGGTATTTTGATAGATAAATCTTGGGTTCGCTACCATAGTTATTGATGATTCCTTCATCATCTACTGTATAGCCCTCTAGGAGAGGTATATTAAGTGATTGATAGTTTTGCCCGTTTATATCTAGTTTAACCTCAGCAGGAATTAATTCACTTCCATCGCTTGGGGAATAGACTGTCGCACCTGTCTCTTGATTAGATTTAGTAGAGTAGTGCATGGTCATCTCTCTTGAAAATCTGAGTATAACACAGAATAAGGCGAAATGGTTTTTAGGCTAATTTTTTCCTAGGGCTTTAATCAGCAAATTTGGCTAATGTCGGCAAATTAAAGCAAAAAATACTATTTTATAACTTGACAAAGCTAGATCAAAACATTTAGTCAACTCGCTATTCACTTTTTAGCATACCAACGCCATAAAACTCGGGCTAAACGTTGGGGATCGTGACGAACTTTGGCAGTAACTTCATCTTCTGCCATTACATTCGCTAAAACAATGCGATAACCCATTTTTCCCACTTCCTCGCGATCTAAAAACACAGGATGACTATGCTCTTGGGCGTATAATTGTAGGGATTGGGGCGATGGTGCAGTTTTTTGGGCTAAAACCGCATCAACAATGCGTTCTTCGCAGACTCCTTCGATCGCTCGCAGATGATCGGCTACCGAATAATTATCCGTTTCCCCCGGCTGGGTCATAATATTACAAACATAGATGCGGGGGACTGTCACCCGTGCTAGGGCCTGACGAATTGCGGGAACCAACAAATTAGGGATAATACTGGTATAAAGACTACCCGGCCCGATGATAATATAATCTGCCTCCTTGATTGCCGCTAAAACAGCCGGTAAAGCGACCGGATCGGCAGGATGACAGCCAATCTGACGAATTTGCCCCATAGCTTCGGTTATCTTCGATTCTCCCTCAATAATGCGCCCATCGGCTAACTTAGCCCAGAGACTAACATCGGTAAGGGTAGCAGGTAGCACTTTGCCGCGAATGGCCAAAACTTTGGCACTAGCATCGATCGCCTGTTCCAGATCGCCGGTAATCTCGGTCATAGCGCTGATAAATAAATTACCAAAACTGTGGCCTGATAAACCATCCCCAGTATGAAAGCGATATTGAAACAATTCCGTTAATAACTTTTCCTCATCGGCCAAAGCGGCGATACAATTGCGAATATCCCCCGGGGGTAAAATCCCCATTTCCCGGCGTAATCGGCCCGAAGAACCGCCATCATCAGCTACGGTGACAATAGCGGTGATATTGGAACTATACTGTTTTAAACCCCGTAAAAGCGTCGATAAACCCGTACCGCCACCGATCGCCACAATTTTCGGGCCGCGATGGAGACGACGATGGGTGCGTAGGCGATCGACTAATTCCTCCGATGCGTCCGGTTGTAGTGCTTCTGTAATCGTTTCCACGGTGCGACTCTGACCCCAGAATAACAAAAAGACACCCAACAAAACCGCCAGCGGCCCCGAAACAGAATTAGGGACCAAACGGGCGATCGTTTCTAATGCTTGGGAAACAAAC
Source organism: Microcystis sp. M165S2 (assembly GCF_020245885.1). Taxonomy (NCBI): domain Bacteria; kingdom Bacillati; phylum Cyanobacteriota; class Cyanophyceae; order Chroococcales; family Microcystaceae; genus Microcystis; species Microcystis sp. M165S2. The sequence continues at coordinate 11,606 of NZ_JADBTZ010000313.1, forward strand.
TCTAAAAAGCGATTAACCGGGGTTAATTTTACCCAAATAGCCAAACCGAAGGAGGTGAGAAAAACACCGGTTAAACTGATTAAAAGCCAGCGTTTGACAAAAAGACCGGGAGAAAGCCATTTAAACCAACGATTAACCCGTTTAGGCGTTTTTCTGCCCACGGAAGCGGCTATTTTCCCCTTCTGAGCGTTGAGTTCCCGTAGGGTCTGTTTAAATGGACTCATAGATGTGGCCTGGCAGCGAACGCATTGATTCTGGAGAGACTGTAGCCGAAAAAGGGGACAAACTCAAGCTGACTTAACCTCCCACTTGGGAATAGGCTGCCTCGGAAATTGTGGGAATATCGGCGTATTTGCCGATAACCGACTGTATAATGCTGTAAACACAGGCGGCAAATGCTCCCAAAAAGACGACATTAAAAAGAGTTTCTACCACCAAATTCGCCCCTAAACCCCTAGCGACGAAACCTAAGGCCAATCCCAATAAATACACCAAAATATCGATTAAAATCGCCTGCATGGTGTTAAACCGGATAAAATGACTGATGCGGGGATTGCGTACCACGGCAAAAAAGAGGACGAAAAAGATAATTAAACTGCCAAAGCTTCCCAGAGAACTATAGAGAAAAGCTAAGGGAGTTAAAACTATAGCTAAGGCCGCTCCTAAAAAAGGAATTTGCTGAAAGATAAAGATACCGAAGGCAAAAGCCGAATATAAGGGTAAAAGATATACTAAAGCTGCAAAAATGCGATCTTTTGTATCGGTTGAGCCGCGCCAAGTCATAATCTATTGTCTCCTGAGACTACTGCTAACTCTCTCCAAGATAACCCGGCAGCCCACCAGACTTCCCGTAACCGAAGAAATCGATCGAGGCCTAACAATGTTCGGCCTCGATCGAGTTATTCTCAAACAGAGACAGGGTGCTTGCTTTCCTGTAATAGAGCCAGATATTCCTCCTTAAAATAGTGTAGGGTACTTAAAATCGGATTGGGAGCGCTTTGACCAAGACCGCAAAGACTGGTTTCTTTAACCATTTGACAGAGATGTTCTAAGTTTTCGAGGTCGTGAATATCGGCCTTTCTGTCGATAATTTTGGCCAATAATTCAAACATTTGTACTGTTCCCGTGCGACAGGGGATACATTTACCACAGGACTCCTCGCGACAGAATTCCATATAGAATTTCGCCACTTCCACCATGCTGGTAGTATCATCCATGACCACCATACCCCCGGATCCCATCATCGAACCGAGTTTGGCTAAGGATTCGTAATCCACGGGAGTATCGAGTAAATTAGCGGGAATACAACCCCCAGACGGGCCGCCGGTTTGCACCGCTTTCACCTGACCATCGGGAACACCACCCCCCATCTCCTCGACAATTTCCCGGAGAGTAATGCCCATTGGCACTTCAATCAGCCCATTATTGCCGATTTTTCCCGTTAAAGCGAAGATTTTTGTCCCTTTACTGGTGGCAGTACCGATATTGGCGTACCAAGCGGCCCCAGAGCGGATAATAGGGGCGATATTAGCGTAGGACTCCACGTTATTAATCAGGGTGGGACAACCATCGAGGCCCGATTGGGCCGGATAGGGGGGACGGGTGCGGGGAGTGCCGCGGCCGCCTTCAATGGAATGGATGAGAGCGGTTTCCTCTCCACAGACAAAAGCTCCCGCCCCGATGCGGATATCCACCTTAAAATCGAAAGTGGACTCGAATACTTGGGAACCCATTAAACCAAATTTTTTGGCCTGATTAATCGCTTTTTGCAGACGATCGATCGCCAGAGGATATTCGGCTCTAACATAGATATAACCATGATCCGCCCCCACGGCATAGGCAGCGATCGCCATTCCCTCCAGGACTAAATGGGGGTCACTTTCCAAAACACTACGGTCCATAAACGCCCCGGGGTCGCCTTCATCCGCATTACAGATAACGTATTTTTGTTTACCCGGTTGTTTAGCCACCGTCGCCCATTTTAAACCAGTGGGATAACCCGCACCACCCCGGCCACGCAAACCGCTTTTGGTGATTTCCTCTACCACCTGGGCCGGAGTCATCTCGTAGAGGGCCTTGTAGAGAGATTGATAGCCACCGACGGCGATATATTCCTCAATGCGATCGGGATCGATTTTACCGCTATTTTCCCGGACAATTTTGACCTGATGGGAGAAAAAGGGATGTTTGGAGTCCCCTAATTGCACCTCGGTTTTGCCGCCGTTTAAGGCCTCCACAATGCTGGCCGCACTTTCCGGGGTGACTTCTTCGTATAAGAGATCCTGGGGATCCACTTCCACCAACGGACCGCGACCACAAAAACCCATACAACCGACCCCGACCACTTCGACTTTATCCTCTAGGCCTGCCTCTTTGACGGCAGTGGCGAGGTTTTTTTTGATTTGGAGGGAGTTAGCGGCTTGGCAACCGGTGGAAGTGCAACAATGCACCCGGATGCTTTTTTGTCTAGCTTTTTCTTTCTCGGCCACTGCCAATAATTCTTGTAAGTCCATATTCTTCTCAATCCACTAGAGTGAAAAATTACTGGGAGAAACTCTGTAGTTTCGCCAAGACAGTTTCTGAATCTTGTTTAGGGGCCACGACTCCATCGAAGACCACGGCCGGCGCAATCCCACAGGCCCCGATACAACGGGCCGACCCTAGGGAAATTTCTCCATCGGCGGTGGTTTCTCCCACTTTGATATCAAAGCTGTTTTCGATGTCTTCGAGGATTTTGCCGCTGCCTTTGACATAACAAGCGGTCCCCATACAGACGATACAGGTGTGTTTTCCCGCCGGTTTCAGGGAAAAGAGATGATAGAAGGTTGCTACCCCATAGACGCGACTGAGGGGCAGTTTTAGCGCCCGGGCAACGTAGAGGAGAACATCTTCTTCTAGGAATCCAAAGGCTTCTTGCGCTTTGTGCAGGACTTCAATCAGGGCTGATTGATTATATCCTGCTCGCTTCATGGTGATGTCGAGGACTTTGAAGCGTTTATCGCCACTGGGATGCTCTTTTTTCTCCGTTTGACGAGGATTGGCAGTTTGCATAAATCTGAACCAAATAAATTTTAGGGGCGATGACGGGAAAAAGATGGAGAGTTGTCGGTTTTCCTTGCTCATCTCCCTGCTTTTATTCTGACACTGGCTCCGGAGGGCGATCGATAACTTTATCTTTCCTTTAGTTATTGGGGGATATTCAGTTATCAGTGACCAGTTATCAGTTATCAGTCAGGGATTAGGAGATGGGGAGATGGGGTAAAAAGCTGCACTTGTCTCAACACTATAACCGGCTCTTCTGGTTTATGTGTGGAAACGAGGTCTATACTGATAGAATATCCGCAAAATAGCCCTAAAAGTCTTGCCCGATAAGCATTTCACGATTCCATAAGCAAAAATTATCACACAAAGTCGAGAAGAGCCTATAACCCCCTGAAGCAATCTCATATATTTAGAAAACGGGTTTCTTCAAGAAACCCGTTTTCTGTGGGTTTTTTTGCGGAAAGTATCCCCCTCTTCTCGTAGGTTAAGGGGATG
>NZ_JADBTZ010000314.1:0-7602 GCF_020245885.1 Microcystis sp. M165S2
AGGGCATACCGGAACCTTTGGGCTCGACCCAATAAACGCTTGGGGAGAGAATACCTCTACTTTTTCAGAAGCAATTCTGTCTTTCGCAAGTAATCTCTGTGAACCAAGAATCCCCGTCTCTTTAGAGCGGGGAGTGTCAAACCGCAACAGTCATTTGGGATGGGCAGTACCGTGAGGTCGATATTGCAGCATCAGAGACAGAACCGCTCCTCGGAATGGCGATGCTCTACGGCTATCGATTGCAGGTTGATAATGTTGAGGGCGGTATCGTGAAAATTGAAGCCTTGTGATCCTTGTTAGAAGCGATCGGCGAGGCACGGTCTAACAACACAGTGGAGCGGACGGTATAAAATCTTTGCGCTTCGTTTTGGTCATATCTGCCGCCGCTCACTTTAGCCGTTATACTGAATCGGTTTTTAATAGTATGATTAACTGCCAATCCCACTTGAAAAACCCGCTCCCTTCTCCCCACTGCTGTAACAAAAAACAACTATCTCCCGATAGCGATCGCTAAAGGTCGAATAATTGTAAATTTTTGTCAAGGGGTGCGGTCAGATCGAAGAATCATCGCTATAATTCCAGAAAACTCCTGTTATTTTAGCTTATTGTCAGGAATTTAGTTAAACAAGGTTTTTGACAATATGCTAATCTGGCTAACACGCTTTTGGGCGTGATATAGGAAAAAGTTCTTGCAATCGCGCCTAAATGGAGTGATATACCGAAAGTTGACCCATATCGTTACCCCAGAGAGTGTTATACAGAAAGTTTCCACATAATATGTAGTTGGGCTGCTTCGTTTTTTGGTTGTGGCTGTCCTTGAAGGTGATTTGTTAGAATCACAAAGTTTTCGTTATTGAGATTAAACCTCTTGCATAATTAATTTTTGAGGGTTCAAAAACGGTAAAAATAAGGATTAAATTGCATAAAATACTTAAATAGACCATTTAATTGATTATTATTCATTCTTAATTCTCCTGACTACTGACTCCGTTCGGCTGAGATCACGGCCGAAGCCTGACTCCTAACCCTAACAACAATTTTTGATTTTTACAAGAGGTCTATTTTTCATGCAATCTGGTCTCCGCAGTGGAAAGCTTACAAAATGGAAAGATGAGCGTGGATTTGGTTTTATTCAACCCGTTGATGGGAGTCAAGAAGTTTTTTTGCATATTTCTGAAGTTAAAGATGCAACCCGTCGTCCACAAGAAAACGACACGATTTATTACCACTGCATAGTTGACTCAGATGGCAAAGTTCGAGCTTACAACGCATTTATTCTGGGAGCAAGAAACAAGTCAGCACCTTCAAGTAGTCGAACTAAACCCTCTGATGCCATCATTTCAAGCTTTCCGATAGTTGAGGTAGTTTTGTTGTCGCTTCTGCCTTTGGTTGGAGCTATTCATTTTACATGGACGACACGCAATCCCATTCCACTGATTCTTTATCCCGTAATGAGTTTAGTGACTTACGCTCTATACGCAGATGATAAATCTCGTGCTAAACGAAAGGATTGGCGAACTTCTGAACAAAAGCTACATCTGTGTGAACTTGCAGGTGGATGGTTGGGCGGGTTTATTGCCCAGCGAATATTGCGCCATAAAGGTCAGAAAGAGTCTTATCAAGTCACTTTTTGGGCGATCGTGATCATTCATTATGTTGTATGGCTGTTTTGGCTGTTTTTGAGAGGAACGCTATGAGGTATTGCGATTCTAAAAGCAGCAGCCGTAGGGTGCGTTCCCTAATGTGGCTCTTACTGCTCCAGCGATCGATTTTGGGGAACGCACCATGCCCATTGATTGAAGCTGTGGGTTAAAGTGCGATGCCGCCCTTCGACGTAGCTCAGGGCAAGTCTGGTGGGCCCGGTTGGGGAATGTTAGCGAAGATTCCCAATGTTTAGGTTAAAATAGAGGGCAAAAGTTGCCACAGGGTCAAGCCAATGACAGTCCGTCAACCCCGCTATAGCAAAGAAGAATTTGCCCAACGAGGCGATCTCATTTATCAAACGCAAATACGCCCACAGGTCGAATTGGGTAATCAGGGCAAAATTGTAGCAATTGACCTTGAAACTGGCGACTTTGAAATTGATGCGCGTGAAATATCTGCTTGCAATAGACTCGAAGCCCGTCACCCAGATGCTCAAATCTGGATTGTTCGAGTCGGTTCTCGCTATGTTCGCCGATTTGGTGGACGTACAAAGAGATTAGTATGATCGCAGGAATCGTTAACGCGGATTTTGAGGCGATTATTTCACTTTCGATCTTGTGACTCTGAAGGAAATATTTACGCGCAAGATGCGATCGTTGATACAGGTTTTAATGGTTGGCTTTCATTGCCACCAGACCTAATCGATCAGCTAAACCTGAAATGGAAAAGACGAGGACGTGCTATTCTTGGTGATGGTAGCGAATGCGTTTTTAATGTCTATGAAGCTGTCGTAATTTGGGACGGAGATTATTTAACCATACCAATTGATGAAGCTGATTCGGAACCTCTAGTTGGAATGTTATTAATGGAAGGCTATCAACTCACGGTTCAAGTGTTTGAAGAAGGCAGCGTAGAAATCCGCAAAGTAACTGCCGGCTAACTTTACCGCTAGACTTACTCAAAAGATTAAGAAATGCAAAACGCTCGACTAAATCTATCTGGTTGGGTAGTATATAAATGGAGCTCGGCTCAGGGGTAGTCGTATGACTGCCGCACCAAACCGCACCAAAACTATAGCATGATTAACTGCCAATCCAACTTGAAAAACCCGCTCCCTTCTCCCCCACTGCTGTAACAAAAAACAACTATCCCCCGATAGCGATCGCTAAAGGTCGAATAATTGTAAATTTTTGTCAATGGGTGCGGTCAGATCGAAGAATCATCGCTAGAATGAGCCTAATTGTCAGAAATTTAGTTAAACAAGGTTTTTGGCAATAGGCTAATCTGGCTAACACGCTTTTGGTCGTGATATAGGGAAAACTTCTGGCGATTACGCCTATCTCTTGGTATGATATATTTATAGTTCCATATCTCTGGACAAAAATTTTTAAATTTATAAAAGTTGATCTAAATTCCGTGATTACTATCTATCAATTAAAGCCAGCTTTTCAAAAGATATTGAGTCCGCTAGTCAAGCAACTAGCGAAACAAGGAATCACGGCGAATCAAATTACCACATCTGCTGCTGTCTTATCAGTATTGATGGGAATAGCAATTGTCCTTTGGCATTGTCAGCGCTGGCTACTGTTGCTGATGCCTTTGGTACTTTTTATGCGAATTGCACTGAATGCGATTGATGGGATGTTAGCCAGAGACTACAACCAGAAAACATCGTTAGGTACTATCTTAAATGAACTAGGAGATGTAATTTCTGATACTGCCCTCTACCTTCCCTTTGCCTTAATACCAGGAGTTTCTAGTATTTTGGTTGTCCCAATTGTCTTACTGTCAATCATCAGTGAAATGACTGGAGTTCTCGGGGTTACAGTGAGTGGAAAAAGACAATATCAAGGGCCAATGGGCAAAAGTGATCGTGCTTTTTTATTTGGTATAATTGCTTTATTATTAGGATTAGGATTGACAGCAGGAAAGTGGTTAGATTATATTTGGATTACCACAATCTTACTGCTATTTTCGACAATTATCAATCGGGCTTACAGCAGCTTAAAGGAATTAGAGTATCATGGTTTGGACGAAGCCAGCAATTAATGTTATCTGGGGGTTAGCAGGGGTATTTATCCTATTAATACTAGCGACTCTCATAATTCAGCTTCTCTCCCTAACTTTGCCAGAGAGAAATTATACAGAACTGAAGCAACGAGTCAAATCTTGGTGGGCAATTACCCTTCTTTTCTCAACTTCTCTCATCCTCAGTCCTGGAATAGCTGTGATCTTTTTTGGTTTTGTCAGTTTTCTGGCCCTGAAAGAATATTTATCTCTAATTCCGACACGGCGGGCAGACCGTCGCGTCTTGTTTTGGGCTTATTTAGCAATCATCTTACAATATTACTGGATTTACAGTCGGTGGTACGGAATGTTTTTAGTATTTATCCCAGTTTATATGTTCCTTATCTTGCCGATGCGGATGGTAATTTTAGGAGAAATACACGGTTTTCTCAAGGCAATAGGAACTCTACATTGGGGATTGATGCTGACAGTATTTAGCATCAGTCACGTCGCCTATTTATTAAGGCTACCACCCGCAGGTAATCCCATAGCTGGCGGTGCTGGATTGTTACTGTATCTTTTATTTTTGACGGCTCTGAATGATATTTCCCAGTACTTGTGCGGAAAAAGTTTGGGAAGACATAAAGTTTTACCGACAGTTAGCCCCAACAAAACCTGGGAAGGCTTGCTAGGAGGGATAATAACGACAATAGTATTGGCAGTAATTTTGGCTCCTTGGTTAACTCCGTTTAATTTAACTCACGCATTCTGGCTGGGGTTACTATTGGGAATTGCCGGTTTTATTGGTGATGTTACTGTATCGGCTCTGAAGCGAGACTTAGGAGTTAAAGACAGCGGTAATCTCTTACCAGGACACGGTGGTATTCTTGATCGTATTGACAGTTTAACTTATACTGCTCCCCTATTTTTCCATTTTACTGTTTACTTTTATTTCCGGGGGATGTTAGCTTGAATAAGTTACTGCGATTGTTGTTTTTTGGTTGCGTGGTTAGACTGATTGTCTTGGTCATTATCGGACTAAGAATCAGTCACAAAGAGAGGCTACCAAAATCGGGACCAGCGATAATTGTTGCCAACCACAACAGCCATCTCGATACCCTGGTATTGATGACACTCTTTCCCTTAAGGTTATTAGACAAATTGCGTCCAGTAGCGGCGGCGGACTATTGGTTAAAGAATCCCTGGCTGACTTGGTTTTCTCTAAATATTATTGGTATCATTCCCTTAAGACGCGAAATGGGGAATGTTCGCGAGCATCCTCTAGACAGTTGTTCTCAGGCATTAGTGCGGAGAGAAATTCTGCTAATCTATCCTGAAGGCTCTCGCGGCAATCCTGAATCTTTAACTAGCTTTAAGAGTGGCATTGCCCATCTAGCGAAACGGCATCCAGAAATCCCCATCTATCCAATTTTCTTGCATGGTTTAGGCAAGACACTTCCCAAAGGTGAAGCTTTATTAGTCCCTTTCTTTTGTGATGTTTGGCTTGGTAATCCTCTCCATTGGACTGGCAATAAACAAAGCTTTATGGATTTGTTAAATCAGTCAATACAAGAGTTGGCATCATCAGGAAATTTTTCTGCTTGGCAATAAAAAAGTTCTTGATTTTTCTTGATTAAACGAAGGAATTAACCATGAATTCTCAAACCTTACCTAGCTATGATTCACTAAGTCGTCCGCTGCCAATTTGGCATCCTAAAGCCATCTACTACAGCCTTGTAAGATTGCTGTTTCAAACCATCGGGCAACTTTCAGACGGAATTCGTCTGGGCTTGAAATACGGCTTTGATTCAGGAGTCATGTTAGAGTATGTTTATCGCAATCGTCCCAGCGGCATTACCTGGTTTGGCAAGATAATTGACCGTGTTTATCTCGACTCCCAGGGATGGCAGGGAATCCGTCAACGTGGGGAAATTCTGAAAAGCGTATTGCGTCAAGTTATCCAAGATAATTTTGAGCAAGGGGTAACAACTAACCTCCTCGATGTTGCTTGTGGTGGTGGCCGCTATGACTTGGAAGTTTTGCTAGATTTTTCGGGTGGTGCAGTGAATGCTTTATTGCGAGATTACAAGGCAGAAAATGTGCAAAAAGCGCAAGAATTAGCTCTCCACCTTGGCGTATCAGCAACTATCGAACAAGCTGACGCTTTTAACGATGACGACTTAAACCGGGTCTTACCACCGCCTAATTTAATTGTCGTCTCGGGACTCCACGAAATATTACCAGATAATGAGTTAATTCGTCAGCATTTCCAGCAATTATATCGTCTTCTTGAACCAGGCGGGACGCTCATTTTTACCATTCAACCCTACCACCCCCAATTAGAGTTTATTGCCAGGGTATTAAATTCTCATACAGGTAAACCTTGGGTGATGCGCCTGAGACCGCTAGAATTAACCGAAGCATGGGCAACTGATGCGGGTTTTCAAGATTTCCAGGTACAGATGGATAACTTTAATATTTTCGGGGTCGTCAAAGCGAGAAAGTGAAGTCAGCGAAAACTCATTTTGTAACTATTCAGGTCTAGGGGTTGACAAAGAGAGAAAAATCAGCAGTGGGGATAAGAGAGACAACCGTATTCAAGGGGTGATGGACAGAGGCCAAAGCCTGACGGAAGAAAGTTAAAACCGAACGGCCTTGGGCGCGACAAGACTGAATCACGGTCAATAAACGGGCAGTATCGACAAAGCCACTGAAGGAGCGAGAACCACCAGCTATCTTGCGCTTAGTTACTCCCAAACGCAGAGAACGCTCGGCTCGGTTATGATCGGGAGAGACTTGAGGATGATCGAGGAAATACCACCACTGATGGGACTTGTCCAGCAAGGATTTCAGCAATAAACCTGCAGCATAACCCGCCTGGGGTCGCCACACAGCTAAAGCTTGCTCTAACCGCAGCGATCGCCGATCTTGTAGGGTGCGTTCCCTAATGTGGCTCCTACTGCTCCAGCGATCGATTTTGGGGAACGCACCATGCCCATTGATTGAAGCTGTGGGTTAAAGTGCGGTGTGGGCTAATCTGGCTAACACGCTTTTGGGCGTGATATAAAGATAGTATGGGTGACGGTTTATCTGATGACAGAGAATGGATATGTGGGGGATGTCTTTCAGGCATTGCTTACCCCCGCTAAAGGTTAAAATGATCATGAAGCAATAGAATTACTCTAATGAAACTAGATCGTATTACGAGCAATCCAAACCGTATGAATGGGCAACCCTGCATCCGTAATCTTCGCCTTACGGTTCGTCGAGTGATTGAGCTACTGGCAACTTATCCCGATCGAGCAGAATTACATCAAGAGTTTCCGGAACTGGAGGATGAAGATATTCGACAAGCCCTAATTTTTGCCTCTTCTTACTTGGATGATCGCATCATCGAAAATTTGGGTCTGAAACCCCGTCGTTTCACGACGGCTTTACTGTTAAATATTAACACATTTACCAAATATATGCTAAAATGTGAGACATGGAAAAAGCCTATTCGTTTCGATTTTACCCCACACCAGAACAAGAGTCGCTATTGCGGCGCACTTTGGGCTGTGTAAGATTGGTTTACAATAAAGCTCTCCATCTCAGAACACAAGCATGGTATGAAAGACAAGAAAGAGTAGGATATACTGAAACTTCTTCAATGCTAACCGATTGGAAAAAGCAAGAAGAATTAGACTTTCTCAATGAAGTTAGTTGTGTACCTTTACAACAAGGGTTAAGACACCTACAAACAGCTTTTACCAATTTCTTTGCTGGTCGTACTAAGTATCCTAACTTTAAGAAAAAACATCAGGGAGGAAGGGGAGCAAGTCAAAGCTGAAGAACAAATAAACTACTTGACAAAAGCATCAATTGGGTATGGGATAGAGAAAAGAGTGGGGAAAAGACAAAAATGACTCCAGAGCAACAACAAGAACTTAACCAACATATTCAAGCGATAGC
>NZ_JADBTZ010000315.1:0-8147 GCF_020245885.1 Microcystis sp. M165S2
CCACATTTGCCGATAAGCAGTTTCTAAATCTCTGGTAAATTGTTTGGCATTCCAGAGGGGAGATGTATGACGAGACTTTCGGAGTTTCCAACGGACTTCTTCTCTTAAATTTTTATCCAATCCTAACTTAATTCCCCACTGCACATATTCCTCATCACTCCAAGATATACCCTCAGTTATTCCCGCATTCATCATTAAAGTATAACCGTTGCGCGAGGAAAACTGCTTACCAACTCTCGTGACTAAAGGAATTCCTATCCAAAGAGTTTCTAGAGTTGTGGTAGCACCATTATAAGGATAAGTATCCAGTACAATATCAGCAATACCTAGATTAGCTCGATGAGTTTCCTCGTCAAAATCGATTGGAATAAATTTTAATCTATCCTGACCAATTGTTAATTCCTCAGCAGCTTTTTTAAATAAATAGCGAATAGTTTTTGAGTTAGCAAACTCCTTAATTAATAGATAGCTATTAGGTACGGATTTCAAAATTTGCATCTGTAAGCTGATAATTTTAGGATTACACTTCATTGATGTTTGCGAATTTAGGTAAATAACCGCATCATTATCAATACCTAAATCCTCTCGTCTCAGGGTAGGAACGGCAATTTCAAACCCATCTACAGCGATAAAACTGTTAGGCAAAGTCCAAACTTTTTCTTGGTAGTAATTATGGATATTTTCTGGTACAGAATAATTATCTGCTAGGAAATAATCTACTGCGGGTAAACCGGAACCATCAAAACCTAACCAGTTAACTTGAATAGGAGCAGGTTTTAAGGCAATAACTTGGACAACCATTGGTCCAGTACCACTATCTAAATCCACAAGAATATCGATGTTATCTTCTTTGATTTTGCGATAGGTTGCTAGGGAGTCAGCAGTAGCATGATAGATTTTATCTGCGGGATTAGAAAACCATTGTTTCGTTATTTCATCCACAGATTGACTCACCATATAAAGGTGAATATCAAACTGCTCACGATTGTGATAATTAATAGTCCAACGACTCAAAAATCCTACAGGATGACGTTTTAAGTTTTGGGCAATGTAACCAATTTTCAGTTTTTTATTGGCATTATCTTCTCTAGGTTTGTCAAAACTTTCCTCTTGAAAACCCAGCATTTCTTGGTAAGTTTTTTGAAAAAAACTGCCAATCTGATTTAAAAGAGGTCGATTCTCTTTCGGGTTATCTTCATAGTAAGAAATCGGATTCATAACTGTTAGCAAAGCTTCCCTGACTAAGGGATGTATGTCTTGAGGTTTTTCTTGTAAGAATTGTCTAATTAAGTGTTTATACTCTTGACAAATACTAGGAATATCATCCCATTTAGAGGCACGCAAAGAACCATTAAAGAGGAGAGATTGACTAAACATTTTTAAATCAATTGTTTCGCTTTTATCTTTGAATTCTTTAATAAAGTTTATTGCTTTTGGGTAGTTAGGGACAGAGACATAAAACCAAAATAAATTAGCTACTAAGTACAAATTTTCGGAATAAAGGGGAAGAAAAGCTTCCGCTAAGTCAACGGAATAACTAGGTTGATATTTCTCAAAAGCAAAGCGTCGAGTAATAATTATGACGTGATTAAGTAATTCTAGAGAATTGCCAAGATAGGGTAAACTTAACCGAACTAATTCTATGGTATATTCATGAGCGTAAGGTATGACGGCAATTACTACCCGTTCCAATAATTGAGAGTTAACTGAACCCTGAGTAATTAATTCTAGTATTTGCCATTCTTGCAGTTGTTGAGGATGAAATCTATTTAATTTAATTTCAACGAGAGTTAAATGCAGTAAATTATCGAGATAACTGGGATTAATTTCCTGTAGATGTTTACGAATTAACCAAGGGATTTCTAGATTTTCTAACTCTAATTGTCGGTTAGCTTCGGCAGCTAAAATATTGCTTAATTCTAGCATCCATGACTCGGTTTCCTGTTCTTCTCCTTGAGTGAAAACCAATAACCAAGTAGCTTGTGCTTCTTCTTCTTTTGCCTGCAAAAGATAGGCTAATCCTAGATACCAATAATGACTAATTTCTAGGGGTTCTTTTTCTATCAGTTCTTCGTAAAACTGACTAACAATATCGTATTGATTGTTTTCTAAAGCGGTTTTAACTTCATTGTGCCAAGACATAATTTAATTCTCCCTAATTAACTTTCACAATAGATTTGCCACATTTGACGATAGGCGCTTTCCACATCTTTAGTAAACTGACGTGCATTCCAAATCGGGGAAGTTTGTCTAGATTTATCTAATTTAGCGATAACTTTGCGTCTCAGGTTTTCATCCTTACCTAACTTAATTCCCCAATCGATATACTCCTCATCACTCCAAGCAATACCTTCACTAATTCCCGCATTAACCATTAAAGTATAACTATTTCTCGATGACCATTGTTGACCAACTTTTGTAACTAAAGGAATCCCCATCCACAGCACATCTAAAGTCGTCATTCCTCCCGTAAAAGGATAGGTATCTAAAACCACATCAGCTATTCTTAAATTTGCTCGATAAATTCCTGTGGGATAGAGGGGTAAGATTTTTAATCTCTCATAATTAATTCCTTCTTCCTCGGCAACTTTGAAAAATAATTTTTCCACTGATTTAGCATCACTTAACCCTTGAATACTCAAATAACTATTAGGAACTGCCTTTAAAATTTGTAGCTGAAGTCGAATAGTTTCAGGGTTACGTTTAACCCCCGTTTGTGCGGTTAAGTAATTAATTGCATCCTCTGGAATCCCTAAATCATCCCTTCGGAGAGAAGGGGAAGCAACCTCGACACCATCCACACAAATATAGGAATTAGGTAAGCGCCAAATTTTTTCTCGGTAATATTCCTGTGCAGCTGCTGGTAAAACGTAATTATCAGCAAGATAGTAATCAATTGCAGGAATTCCTGACGCATCAAAACCTAACCAAGTCACTTGTATTGGTGCGGGTTTTAGTGCCATGACTTGACAAGTTGCTTCATTAGTGATGCTGTCTAAATCTACCAAAATATCAATATTATCCTGACTAATTTTTTCAGCAATCAGTAGAGGCTTAATCGGTAAATTATAGCAAGCATTTACCCGATTTTTAAAATCATTTTCAGTAATAAAATCTTCTTTTTGAGATACTAGGTATAAAGAGACATGAAACTCATTATAGTCATGATACTTCATTAACCATCTAGAGATTAATCCGATAGAATGATTGCCTAAAGTATTGGCAATATAGCCAATTTTAAGAACTTTATTGGCATCTTTAATAGTCGATTTTTGCAGAGAATGACGGTTATAATTATTGCGAACATATTCCTGAAAAAGTTGACCAACACAATTATTAATGTAACGGTTTTTTCTTGGGTTATCTTCTAGGTAAACTAGAGGGGATACAATTGATAGGCATGGTCTATCCAATAATCTTGGACATTCTCGATTAGCGATACTTTTTTGCAAGGATTCTGCATATTCTTCAATATCTGCCTTAATATCGACCCAATTACCGCTAAATAATTTGACATAAAGAGCAATAAAATCAGCTACAGCTTGAGAAGGCAACCCTTGACAACTTGTTTTTAATTGATTAGCTACTTGGATAGCATCGGCAAAATCTCGATTATCAAAATAACATTGATACAGTTCAGCTAACAGATAAATTTGCCCTGGTTCTACTGCCAAACAAGTATTAATAATATCAATAGCCAATGGTTTATTATTCATGGCCAGAGAAGTTACTTTAGCTTCTACTACTTTGATGAAAGTTTGTCGCTGACAGTTAGATTGAAATATTGCTTCCAAGTAAGGGACGGTTTCTGGTATCTGAGAATCGAGAAATTTTTCTAAAACTTCTTCCAATAAACTTAACTCTAGACTCTGGAAATCATTTGTTTTTAACACATCAATAAATAACCAAGTTTTTAACTGCTCTTGCTCGAAATAATTCAAATTAATTGCTAATAAAATAAACCGCAGTAAATTATCAATATTATCGGGACTAATCTCGCGAATATGCCCTCGAATTAACCAACTGGTTTCTAAATTGCCTAACTCTAACTGTCTTCGCGCTTCCCCATCTAAAATATTGACTAAATCTGCTGTCCACGCAGTCATTTCCTGTTCATCCCCTTGACTGAGGACGAATAACCAAGTAGTTTGTGCTTCTTCTTCCCTAGCTTCCAAAAGATAGGCTAATCCTAAATACCAATAATGACTAATTTCTAGGGGTTCTCTTTCTATCAGTTCTTGATAAAACTGGCTAACTTGCCAGAAATCTCCTTGGATAATTGCCGGTTCAACTTGGGAATGCCAAGACATAAGTATTTATCGTTAAGTGTTTCTACTAGCGTACCCAAATAGAAGCAAAATTTTTCTATATAAGTAAAATTTATCAGTCGCTCAGGGGTTTGGTTTTGGGGTTTTAGGGTTTTAGTTGAAATTCCCCATTCCCCCATTCCCCCATTCCCCACCCAGTTTCAATGGGTCTTAGCTTACCATCAATGTCAGCCAAGAGTCAGTTTTTTGAAAGATTTTCTAAATAAACCAATAAATCGGCCATAGCTTGAGAATCGGGCTGAAATTTGGGCATTGGTGGGGTTTTACCGCTAATTACCTGTTCAATCAGACTAATTCTCGATTTGCGATGGGAAACGTCCTCTAAACTCGGTCCGACGATGCCATCAGCAAACTGGCCGTGACAAGCAGCACAGTTAATCTGAAAGATTTCGTAACCGCGACTGACATTACCTTGTAGGGATAACACCTCTTTAATGTAGGGATCTGACATCTTAGCCAGATGAAAGGTGATTAAATAGGTGCTAATCAAGAACAAAACCACGATTATAACCATTAAGAATCGATAAAGTCCGAATTTTGGTTTAACTAACTGACTATTCACGCAAGCTGCCGAAGGAAAGATGAGTTTCTCTTTACATTTTGCAACTTTTTGCCCCAAAATTCCACCGCCCCTGCTAGAGATAGAGAAATGGGGAATAATATAAGACAAAAGTGCATCTTTTTCTAACCCTCTAGCAATGAACCTATTAACCAGACTGGAAGATTGGCCCTATATTATCTTACCTATCACCATCATCCTCAGTTTCCTGCTGTTGGGATGGCTCGTAGAACAGCGCGTTGTCAGTCAACTTTTATCGATTGCCAGAGAAAAAAACCTGCGTTTCTCGGAAGGGGTTTTACGTTCCCTGCGTGGATTAAGTATACTTTGGTTCGGACTTTTGGGTTTAAATATTGCCCTCTCCCTTCCCAATCTTCCCCTCTTTCCCTCCCTCATTTTCCTGAGCAAACAATTTCTGCTAGTGGCTTTTTTAGCTTCGGCTACTTGGGTTGTTGCTCAATTATCCGTGGAAATATTACGAGTTTATACCACGGGAGATGATGGCATTTCTTCCCTCACTTCCCTATTTGAATTTCTCGCCAAAGTTCTGATTTTTAGCTGCGGTTTTTTGCTTATTCTAAGCTCGATTGGCATTTCGATAACTCCCCTGCTTACTGCCTTGGGTATTGGGGGTGTTTCCCTCGGTTTAGCTCTCCAAAATACCCTAGCTAATTTAATGTCGGGGATTAATATTATCACTTCTAAAAAAGTTAGACCGGGAGATTATATAGAACTGAGAACGGGAGAAGCTGGTTATGTGCGAGATGTGGATTTAAGATGCACAGTAATCGAAGAAATTACCAATAATCTTTTGGTTATTCCCAATGCTCAGATCATTTCTTCTAGTTTCCGTAACTATAGTTTACCAGATCACTCCCTACTGGTTCCCGTGGAAGTGGGCATTAGTTACGATAGTGACTTAGAAAAAGTCGAAAAAGTTACCCTAGAAGTCATGCAAGAAATCGCCCAGTTATTGCAACCTAACCTCGGTGACTATCAACCCTTGATCCTTTATCGTAAATTCGATTACTATAGTATTCTGCTGACAGTTTATCTCAAGGTGGTAGAAGAAGAATTTTTTCAACATCTCACCATTAAACACGAATTTATTAAACTCCTACACCGACGCTATCAGCAAGAAGGAATTAAAATTCCCTATCCAATTCTTTTTCCCTATCCCCCCAGTAATCCCCCTAGTTAACTTCAATTCGCTATCGCAACCAACAATTGAAATGCGCGGACAAATTACAATTGATAATTCTCCTCAAAAAACTTACGAGTCATAGGTTGGGCAACTTCAATACCGTGGCCTTCTCCTAATAATTCTAGTGGTTTTCCTTCCACTTGAATCCAGACTTTGGCATGGGGATTCTCGGTGGTAGTAGTATAGATGATTTGTGCCAAACGACCGATCAACATATCAGGGCCATCATCAGTGCCAAACTCGCGCGAGAGATTAATCTTAATTCCCGTTTTATCTACTTTTAAATCAAGTAATTTAGTCCCGGGGGGAATAGTAGTCATATCCGGAGGATTACTTGGACCAGCTAATAGAATCTTCAATACTGCTGTTAACTCTCGGTCGTCGCTATCTGCTTTTTGAACGGTAATTTCTTGGGTGACTAATTGATTACCCGTATCAGTCACTTTTAACCAATAAACCTGTCGATTTTCCCTAACAGGAATAGCTGCAGGAGTTGCTGTCGGACTTGTCTCCACTGGACCGGGAGAAACTGGTTTAACAATTGGTGATTGACTTATCGGCACTGGAGTGGGAGATTCAATCGGGTTTTCGCTGTTTTTCTGGGAGGAAGATAGGTGATGGACGGCAAACCAAGCAGTGGCCCCACCAGCAGTAAATAAAGCGAGGCCGATACCAATTATCCAAGGTAAAGAGATTTTATCGCTAGAGCGAGAACTCGGCATAATACTGAAACATCTCCTGTTTTCCGACCGTTAAATTTAATTGGGGTTCCCCGATCGAGGTTCAATGCTGCCAAAGGCGGCTATACTCAGCTTATCATCGTCGATCTGCAATTGGAGAAGGCGGGCGATAATTCCTTGTTTCTCGAAGTTTTTTAAATCTAACTGGGTGGATATACCCTCGGCAAACCCCTTGAGAAGGCGCGAGGAGAGGCGACGACCATTAAGAGTGGCTGTGGGGTCAATAAGCTCGATTTTTCGCCCCTGCACTAGCTTAAATCCCACTTCTAAGCTCAGATCGAGGCTGGCTGCCGGTTCGTCCGGCCGTTGTGTCTCTAGCTCCAGCCTCAGAGCGACTCGATTATTATTAAGAAAGTTAAAACTTGCTTGACTAAGTTGATATTTTGTGCTATCAGATTCTTCCCTAGAGGGAATCAGATTATTAATCAGGGTCTGAATTTGTTCTTTGACCGCTGCCGATTGTAGAGCTTGATTAACATTAGTTTCCGTGAGGACGAGATGCAATGCCCCCGCAGCTGGTCGGCGCAAAGCGGCGGCTAAACTGCCGTTTTTTTGCTGTAATCGCCGCAAATCGAGGCTAATTGGCTCAGTTTCTAGCTCGATCTTCTCAATGCGAACATCAGCAAGGGGATAAATTCCCCGTGCAGAAATGCGAACTCGATCGATTTTGCCTTGCAGAGCCTGATAATTGGGAGTATTATCGACCCTCACGGCTAATTGTTCCACTTTTTGGACTTGGGAGCGAAGGGTATGGGCTAAAACCGTATCGATAATTGCCCCCGCCGGAGTTAACAGGGTCAAAACACTAGCGAGAGTGATTGTTAGCCATTCCATCGCTCAATTACACCCATCCAGCTAAATTTTGCCAAGCATTAGTCAAAAGCTGACTTAACCAACGTCGTTGCACTTGATCTAAAATCGGGTCTTCTGCGAGAATTTCTTCAGTAAGATCATCGAGAGATTGACCCTGAGCGCGGGCCATTCTAATAATTCCCGCAATCACGGCAGCGATCATCTCCTCATCGACGGGACGCTGTCGGAGGGCGGCAATTTCTTCGGGGGTAGTCGGGATGGGATAATTCATCGAAAATTTGGGTCTGAAACCCCGTCGTTCTACGACGGCTTTACCGTTAAATACTAGCACATTTACCAAATATATGCTAAAATGTGAGACCTGGAAAAAGCCTATTCTTACCGATTTTACCCCACACCAGAACAAGAGTCGCTATTGCGGCGCACTTTGGGCTGTGTAAGATTAGTTTACAATAAAGCTCTCCATCTCAGAACACAAGCATGGTACGAAAAGCAAGAAAGAG
>NZ_JADBTZ010000316.1:0-4240 GCF_020245885.1 Microcystis sp. M165S2
CCGCACTTTTTCTCGGTCAATGATGACAATAAGTTATAGCTTAGAAGCTAATCAACAACTAAAGCTTATGCTTGTAGCTAAGTGAAATCATTGATTAAGAGACCTGTGCTTTTCAATAACTTTTTCAGCAGACCCTAATTCAGGATTTAGGAGTCAGGAGTCAGGAGTCAGGATTCAGGAGTCAGGGTGATAGGGATTTAGGGGTTTAGGGGTTTAGGGAAATTTCAGCCAAATGCTCCACTTCCCCACTTCCCCACTTCCCCATCACCCCACTTCCCCACTTCCCCACTTCCCCACTTCCCCACTTCCCCACTCCCCAATTCATAATTCATAATTCATAATTCATAATTCATAATTCCCTAACAACCATACCAAAGCTTTTCTATCTGCTTTGCTAGGGCCGATAACTCAGAGCGATCGCTTGTATCTCTTAACAGGGTGACATGGCCTAATTTTCGACCGGGACGGGATTTTTTACCATACCAAAAAACGTGAGCCTCCGGAATTGCCGCTAAAACTGCTCTTTTTTCGGCATAATCGCCGTCACTATCCTCAAAACCCAATAAATTAACCATAACTGCCCCGGCAGATTTTAAATCCGTGGCTCCGAGGGGCAAATTAGCCACTGCTTGCAGTTGTAGGGCAAATTGGGAGGTAAGACAGGCAGAAAGGCTGTAATGACCCGAATTATGGGTACGGGGAGCGATTTCATTAATCAATACCTCTCCCTGGGAAGTGACAAATAATTCCATCCCGAAAACCCCCACCGCCGACAAACTACTTAACAGATGACGGGCGATAGGTTCGGTTTGAGCGTGTAAAGATTGATTAAGAGTGGCCGGAGCGATTACCCAGTGACAGACTTGCTCCTCTTGATGGGTTTCCACCACGGGATAGGTGACGATTTCCCGGGTTAATCCCCTAGCGGCAACGATGGCTAATTCGCGCTCGTAGGGAATATAAGCTTCTAACATCAAGTCAAGACGCTCTAATTGCGGCTTTTTGGCGTTTAATTCTTCAGGAGTGCGAATAATAAAGGTTCCTTGACCATCATAACCGTGTCGTCGCGCTTTCAGCACTAGCGGAAAAGGATAATTTTCTAGTTGGGATAAATTATCTATCGCCCAAAAATCAGGCACAGGCAACCCTAGGGAGCGTAAATAACATCTTTGCTCGTATTTATCCAATAGGGGGCGCAGATTTGCCAAACTAGGATAGAATTTCACTCCTGTGTCCGCTAATTCTTCTAGGGCATCTAAATTAACAAACTCATTTTCAAACGTGATCAGATCACAATGTTGAGCTAGTTTTTTTGTGCCTTCCACGTCAGCTATTTCTGCGAAGACAACCCCGTCAGCTAAAGCAACGGCGGGATCGTCGGGGTGTGGTGTTTGTACAATTAGAGAAATGCCTAATTTCTTGGCTTCCTGTGCCATCATCCAAGCTAATTGTCCACCACCAATAACACCAACCCTTGTTTGCATCATTGATCACATCCTAAAGATTCCGGGGTAGAGACGCCGGTTTTTGAGTTTACACCCTCGGCTCTTTCACAGAGATTTTTGATTTGTTGAGCGTCAAGCACGGCAAAACTAAAATCAGCACCGTTGATGTTTACTCCCTCGAAAATGGTACGCAGCATGATCGCTTCGGCAAAAATGGCATCGCTTAAATCAGAATTTTTAAAGGTACTCAGATAGGCTAACCCATTGGTTAAGTCCGCTCCATGAAAGTTGCCTTCGATGATAGAGGCTCCGTTAAACACCGCCCCGCGCAAATCGGCAGAACTAAAGTTAGAATCTTGGAGATTAACGTTAGTAAATTGGGCAGATTGCAAATTTTGTCCCGAAAAATCCTTTCCTGTCAGATTCTGGTTTTCATAACTGGCATTGGCTCCTGTGACAGCAGCAGAACTGGCAGCTAAGGCATTGACAGGAGATAGGATAAATAGTAAGGCAAAAAAAGCGATCGCTAATCGAAAGATAGTCTTCATCAGGGGAAAATTCCATCAGTGGGCATTCTTGATTTTATAGCAGTAAGCCATCGGCCGTCAGCTTTTCGCTGGCCGCTAGAAATTGCTGGCACAGAAACCTTTATAATAGCTGTTTAAGCTTATACTGCCATGCAATTTAGTCTAAACAAAAATATTTAAGCAACGGGCCATCAGCTTTCAGCTAAATACAAAAGTTAATTAATTTTCTCTCTCCTGACTCCTATTTCTAAGGACAATTTCTGATTTATACAAGAGGTTTGATGGATACATCGCAACTTTTATTCAATGGTTTAGCCGTCGGCAGTATTATTGCTCTGGCTGCTGTTGGGTTAACCCTTACCTGTGGCATTTTGCGTCTGTCTAATTTTGCCCACGGCGATTTTATGACTTTGGGTGCTTACATAACTTGGGTGGTAAATGCTCAAGGGATTAATCTCTGGTTAGCGATGCTGGTGGGGGCAGCGGTGACAGCTATTGCCATGCTCATTGCCGAGAGATTATTGTGGAAACCCATGCGCGATCGACGGGCTGATTCTACCACTTTAATTATTATTTCGATCGGTTTGGCTTTATTTCTTCGCAATGGTATTTTAATGATCTGGGGCGGTAGTAATCAACGCTACGATCTGCCTGTGATGACCGCTACAGAAATTTTTGGGATTAAAGTAGCTTTCGATCGCTTGTTAGTCATTGGTTTGGCAATTATAGTTATTATTGCCCTCCATTTGTTATTGCAAAAAACTAAGATCGGTAAGGCGATGCGCGCCGTAGCTGACAGCACCGATTTAGCTAGAGTAACCGGAATTAACGTCGAATGGGTTGTCTTCTGGACATGGATAATTACGGGAGTTTTAACTGCTTTAGCCGGAGCGATGTTCGGGTTAATTACTGGGGGAGTGCGTCCCAATATGGGCTGGTTTTTAATCTTACCAATGTTTGCCGCCGTGATTTTAGGTGGTATTGGTAATCCCTACGGAGCGATTGCCGGGGCTTTAATTATTGGTGTTGCCCAAGAAATTAGTGTTCCCTTAATTGGTTCTGATTATAAATTAGCCGTGGCTTTATTAATTATGATCTTGCTGTTATTATTCCGTCCCCAAGGTTTATTTAAAGGCACGGTTTAACAGTTAACAGTTATCAGTTATCAGATGTAAGTTTTAAGTTATTTATCTTCATCTTTATCCCTGTTTACTGATTACTGTTTACTGATCACTGACAAGCCCAATTTTTAATCCTGAATATATTCTTCTCCGGTGATTAAAGCGTATTCAGCGCGGGTAAATTCTCGCCCTAAATAAGCAGCATGATCGAACATAGTAATTGGACAAGGTTGGTTTTCTTCGATAACTTTGACGGCTAATTCTTTGGCGGTTCTTGCGGTGTAAATAGTCTCTGGATTGCGATCAAGTTTTTGCCTAACACCGATAACTTTTCCCGTTTCTGGATCGACGGCTAAACCTTTTTCATTGATAATATTGCTGTAATGTTTGGCACAGATTAACCCTGCTTCTCGGTCTAGATAAATAATAAAATATCCTCCGGGATCGAGAGCGATCGGACGTTTGGAAAGTTGATGATCAATAGCTGTGATTTGGGATTTTAATTCGCTCATTTTCTTGACAAAATCACTTAAATATGTAGATGAAAGCAAGAGCAAATTATATCACATACCATCATCCTTTTTCTAGAGCATTTTGTAAGTAGGGTCTGCTGAATAAATCTAAAAACCTTGTTGGATAATATCTTTAGGCTTTTTTGAAATCAAAAAGTGCCATTTCTTGGAGTGGTCGGGGGGAAAATTCAGGTACTTTTTCCCCGAAAATTAGGTAATTGACCCTCTGAAAACGGGTAAAACCCTACACCCTACACCCCACACCCTGCCCCCACGAAAAACTTTTTGCCGCAAACCCTACTTAGATATAAGCCGTATTTTCTGTTAACAAATCTGACCTACTGAGCAATAATAGTTACTAATTTTGTACGCAAACGTCGCACTTTGAATCAGCTTTGTACGCTTTGACCCGTACCGGGCTAACTACAAGCCTCTCTATCGGATTCTTGCTAAATGCAACCTCTCCGACTACCTTTCTCCCTATATTTAATGAGCCATTAATATCTGCTCCATAGAGATAACCTGACGAACTTCTAAACAATCCTCTTTTAACTCTCTTGCCCAAATATTTTTCTTGTTTGCCAATTGGTTCCAAATCTAAGAAACTACATTTAGACGTATAGCTTTCATTAGTC
>NZ_JADBTZ010000317.1:0-32565 GCF_020245885.1 Microcystis sp. M165S2
AGTCTGTAGAGCGACCATAAGACCAGAACAGATTTACTCTGTTAAGGCAGGTGCGGAACCCCGCAAGGGAAAGAAGCAGAAACCTAAATCGTGAGGTTTGGGAATCACCGTCCGTTTACGGCGGTGAGGATGTCAAAATCTACAATCAAGTACCCGATGGGCGGAGACAAGGGAGGGGATGATTGAAAGTTCGTGATGTACTCAAACGATTAGAAGCTGATGGTTGGTATCAGATGCGAATGCGCGGGAGCCATCGTATCCTTGCCCATGAAACAAAGCCAGGAATCGTGGTTGTTCCTGGCAAGCCTGGGGACGACATACCCAAAGGAACATTAGCATCGATTTGGAAACAAGCTCAATTGGAGGATCAACCATGAAAGAGTATGCCGTCATTTACGAACAAGGCGAAACAAACTGGGGCGCAATGGTTCCCGACTTGCCCGGTTGCGTGAGTATTGGAGATACCTTTGAAGAGGTTCAGGAAAATATTAAAGAAGCGATTAAACTTTACCTTGAAGTTTTGCAAGAACGCGGGGAAACCATTCCAGAACCCACAACTAAAGTCGGATTGGTTGGAGTCGCTGCAGGAGGGTTCTTGCCGACTACCCAAAAACTGCTGGGGTTTCACTGAAGAAGAACAAGGGCGACCCAATCAGCTACGATTGACAGGGCAATCGCACGGGTTGTCTTGCTCTTTTTTCTCACAAATTTAATTTTCGCACAGGTCTATTCCTGAAGACTAGCTATCATTGCTGGAACTCTAACCTATTTTTTAGTTTTTACGTCAGGAGTGAATCGGGATAAGATTAAAATAATGACACAAGTGAGTCAAGCTTTACAGTCTGATGCCAATGGTAATAATCCGAAAAAACTTCTTGTTAATAATGATAATTGGACTATCTCCCTTGATCTTTATGGTCAATTATTGCCAGAAATCACCAAAATAAAATAATTTCTTCCCATCCCCTTTAATATTTTCTCGATCAAGCGGCTTTTCAGTCCCCAAAATCCTTACAATAGGAGATGAAGATAGCTGAAAAGTTGGAGAATATGAATTATCTCATTGCCGTGTTAGCTGATCGCATACAAGCAGAAGAAGCTGCCGTTGCCCTCGAAAAAGCGGGAATTCCCCAATCTCAAGTGACCATTCTCGGTCGCGGCTATAAAAGTGCCGATGAGTTCGGTTTGATCGATCCCTTCCAACAGGCCAAAAAACGGGCTACTCTCATGGCTTTTTGGCTAATTCCCTTCGGTTTTGCCGGTGGCTACCTTTTTAACCTGATTACGGGATTGCATACCTTTGATTGGGCCGGAGAACCGGGGAATCATATTGTTGGCGGCATTGCTGGGGCGATTGGGGGGGCAATGGGCAGTATTTTCGTCGGTGGTGGCGTGGGTTTATCGTCCGGCAGTGGCGATGCACTTCCCTATCGCAATCGTCTCGGCGCCGGAAAATATATTATTGTCGTGCAGGGTTCCGAAAACTTGAAAAATCAAGCGACTCTTATCCTCCGTCAATTTAACCCCGAAAATCTGCAAGGATACGCCCTAGAACAGTGAACGGTTATCGGGAATAAGTTATCGGTCATTTGATTTTTTCCTAAGAATTTTTGATTAATTACCACAAAACAATGTCACCAAGAGAAGAATTACTAAAGGGTGTCGAGAATCGCGAGGAGATAGCGAAAGTTATTGATAAAGCCGAACAAGCGATCAAGACTTGGGAAGTGACGGTGACAGACTTTCTTTCTCCCGCGGTTTTAGCGGAAGTAGAACGGGTTTTTCAGCGTTTAACAGATGTGTCAATGCAAAAATGGGGCGGTTATCCCCAAGCAGAAAGACAGCGCCTCGGTATTGCTAGAGTTGATCTACCTTTGACAGTAACAGATATTCCCCTATCTGCCCTTGATATTGCCGGTAATTTTCTTTTTGATACCGCTAACCACCGGGATTTTTTAGGGGCGATGTTAGGGACGGGTATCGTCCGGGAAAAAGTCGGCGATATAATCGTTTTAGGTGAGCGAGGAGCGCAGGCAATTGTAGTGCCTGAATTGGCAGATTTTTTATGTGCTAATTTACTACAAGTGCGTTCAGTTCCCGTGAAAACTAGCCCGATTCCTTTGACGGAATTAAAAGTTAGACCACCGCAAAAAAAAGAAATTAATACTGTGGAAGCTTCCTTGCGTTTAGATGCGATCGCCTCTGCGGGTTTTGGCATTTCTCGCAGTAAAATGGCCGAAGCAATTAGCGCTGGGGATGTGCGAGTTAACTGGAAAGATATCAGCCAATCTAGTTATAACGTTAAAACCGGTGATTTGATTTCTTTTCGGGGAAAAGGTCGTCTAGAAGTGGGTGAGGTTACTATGACAAAAAAAGAGCGCTATCGGGTTCATTTAACTAGATTTATTTAGTTTTTTCTGTCTCTAGAATTTGTTATTAGACAGATTAATTGCCATGACTGAGAATTTCACCGTAATCGTGCAACTGTGTCAAGTTAGTCCCATCGGTAAACTATTACCGGGGGCGCTTTATGTTCATCGAGAGGCATTACATCAACTTGATCCTATCCTCCAGAATTACGAACAAAAAGGAAGAATTAATCAGCATTTATCTGAGGCAACAATAATTAAATTTAGCACCGATAAACCGAAAATATCCTATCTTTTTTATCCCGATTTTGATCGGGAACCTCACCCAGCTTTAACTAAAAGTTTAGTGGTAGATATGGGGACATTAATCTTAAGTGAATGGAATTATCAAAATGCCGATAATCCGCCCATTTTACACCGAAAAGAAACTTTTGTTACTAGGGACTATCCCCTTTATCAAGAATTCGATCATCTCACAAAAATCGAGAGTGCTTTAGGACTTTTAAACAGTTCTTATCCCATCGGTACTAAACAGGAATGGCAACGGCTTTTAAGAAAGCATAACCTTGATTTTGCAGGAGATTATTTAGTTTGTAATCTAGAGGGACAAAAGGAAAAATCGATAATAATTGATCGCCACAAAGCCGCTCTTGTTCGCAAAACCCTTTCTCGTCCGACAAGATTAGCATTAGCGGCGGGATTATTCCTTCCTGAAACCACTTTTTTTGATTACGGTTGTGGTTATGGAGGTGATATAGAACGCATAGCCGAACAGGGTTATCAAAGTGAAGGTTGGGATCCTTATTATCGTCCCGATAGTCCTTTAATTGAATCTGATATTGTTAATTTAGGCTATGTAATTAATGTTATTGAATCCGCCGAAGAACGGCAGGAAGCTTTATTAAAAGCTTGGCAATTAACCCGTCAAGTTTTAATTGTTTCAGCACAGATTCTAATTGATGATAGCGAACGGGGTTTAATGGCTTATGAAGATGGAATTATAACTCGTCGCAATACCTTTCAAAAATACTATCAACAGGAAGAACTAAAACAGTATATTGATAGCAGTTTAGGAGTTGATTCTATTCCAATAACTTTGGGAATTTATCTAGTTTTTCGAGAGGAAGAAAAAGCCGAAACTTTTCGTTTATCGAGATGTCGTTCCCGCGCCACCACTCCTAAAATTAAAACCCATCTCAAACGCTTTGAAGATTACGAAGATTTATTGACTCCCCTGATGGAATTTTACACCCAGCAGGGACGTTTACCCGTCGCGGGTGAATTATTACAAGAGGAAGAAATTAAGGCAGAATTTGGCACTTTTAGACGAGCTTTTCAAGTGATTTTACAAGTAACAGAAGCGGAAGAATGGGAGATAATTGCCGATAAAAGACGCGCCGATCTTTTACTTTATTTAGCTTTAAGTCAATTTAGCCACTGTCCGAAAGTACGGGAATTATCCCCCGCTACCCGTGCCGATTTTAAAGCTTTATTTGGCAGTTATCGCAATGCTTGCGCTTTAGCAGAAGAAGTGTTAATAAGTGCGGGAAATTTGGCAGCGATCGCTCGTACTTGTGAAAATAGTTCTTTAGGCAAACTTTCCCGTTATTCCCTAACTATTCATATTAGCATTCTGGAAAAATTACCGATGTTATTACGCTTATATGAAGGTTGTGCTAGTCAAACTATCGGACGGTTAGAAAATGCTAATGTTATTCGTTTATCCTTTCGTCAACCCAAAATTTCCTATCTTTATTACCCCAATTTTGATACAGAAATCCATCCGATTTTAGCTACTAGCATGGATGTATATTTAGGTTCGGCTGATTTTAGTTTTCGCGATTATCGGGATAGTCCTAATCCGCCAATTCTACACGAAAAAGAGCTTTTAGTAACGGCTGATTATCCTAACTATGATAAATTGCTTCAGTTAACTAAATTAGAAAAGGATTGGGGATTGTTAGAAGATAGAAAAGCGATCGAACGTTTACAGGGTTGGCAAAAATGTTTAGAGGAGCATTGTGCTACAATCAAAGGCTATCAGATTCTGTGGCGAAAAGATGCTGATCCCTATAAAGTTAAGATTTTACGAGCTAAAATTCAGACCAGAAGAAATCAAAATAAGTCTTGCTGAGTAATTAAGTCAAATAGACGAGGTAATTAATTTTATGATAACTACGATTCGGTTACAAGGATTAGAAGGTTTCGAGTTAAAAGCTAATGATCCTGAACAAAGAATGTTAATTTCTGGGGTTAATTGGCAACAGTACGAAACCCTCTTAAAACATTTAGAAGATAGTTCGAGTTATCGCATCACTTACTTAGATGGAATGGTAGAAATTATGGCTCCTAGTCGTCGTCATGAAGTTAGCAAAAAAAATATCGGTAGATTGGTAGAAGTTTATTTAGAATATGCTGAAATTGATTTCTGGGGATTAGGTTCCACCACTTTGCGAAAACAGGAAAAAGAAGCGGGAAAAGAACCAGATGAATGTTTTTGTTTATTCACAGAAAAAGAGTTTCCTGATTTGGCGATCGAAATAATTTTAACCAGTGGCAGCCTGAAAGTTTTAGAAGTTTATAAAAGATTGGGAACTCAAGAGGTTTGGTTTTGGCAAGATAATCAGTTAAAAATCTATTCTTTGCAAGAGAATGGCGAATATATTTTAATTCCTAAAAGTGCTTTATTACCGGATTTAAATTTAGAATTATTAGCCGAATATGTCAACCATCCTAATCCCCGTCTTGCCGTCAAAGAATTTCGCTCGCAGTTACCAGAAAATTCCCAGTTATAATAACTATTGTCTTTCCATGAATTCTCAAGTCAAAT
Source organism: Microcystis sp. M165S2 (assembly GCF_020245885.1). NCBI lineage: Bacteria > Bacillati > Cyanobacteriota > Cyanophyceae > Chroococcales > Microcystaceae > Microcystis > Microcystis sp. M165S2. Next base: position 5,200 of record NZ_JADBTZ010000317.1, read on the forward strand.
TTAACCTATCTATCCTAGCAATATTTTTATTTTCTCTGGCGATAAGATTCTGGAATCTCAGTCAATTTAATACTCTTGTTTTCGATGAAGTTTATTATGCTAAATACGGCAATGAATATCTAATCGGTAAAGAATTTTTCCAGTCTCATCCACCGTTAAGTCAATACTTAATTGCTATTAGTATCTGGATTGGTTCCCATTTTCCTGCCGATCCTGAAACCATTAATAATTTAACAGGTTCCCTGCGCTCAACTTTTAGTTATCGCTGGTTAAATGCTTTGACTGGTTCTTTTATTCCCCTAATTATTGGGGGAATTGCTTATCAATTAACCCAGAGAAAAACTGTATTTTTAATCACAACTTTTCTCGCTAGTTTAGACGGATTATTTCTGGTGGAATCCCGCTATGCTCTCAATAATATTTACTTAATTTTATTCGGTTTGTCTGGACAATTATTTTTTTTATTAGCACTCCAGAAAAATCAGAAACTCAATTGGCTATTATTATCAGGAGTTTCTTTCGGTTTAGCGGCAAATATTAAATGGAATGGCTTAGGATTTTTACTGGGAATATTTATTTTTATCGCTATTGCTTGGTTAATAAAATTATTGAAGCAAGAGCAGTCAAAAGATAATCTTTGGACAAAGGCAACTAACCTGAGATTAGAGTACATTTTTATCGCCTTAATTGTCTTTCCCCTAGTCACCTATAGTTTGCTGTGGATACCGCATCTTCTCGTCAACCATCAATATAATTTTTGGCAAGTACATCAAGAAATTTGGTCATTTCATCAGAGAATAAAAGGTAATCAATCTGATGTCCATCCCTATTGTTCTCCCTGGTATAGTTGGTTAGTAATGGGGCGACCTGTGGCTTATTATTTTGAGAGAGTAGGTGATAAAATTTATGATGTTCACGCTATGGGTAATCCGTTTTTATGGTGGTTTTCTACGGGAGCAATTCTAGTAGTTTTTAGTCGATTATTTAACCGAAAAGAGCGAGTAATTTCCGCCTATCTTATCTGTAACTATATTGCTAATCTGCTGCCCTGGTTAAAAATTAGTCGCTGTACCTTTCTCTATCATTATATGGCTGCCTATAGCTTCACTTGGATTGCCCTAGCTTGGCTCTTAGCCGATGGTTTAGAAAGTTCCAGTCCTATTTATAAAAATTGCTCGCGCTCGCTCATAATTTTGATAATTTTTGCCTTTATCCATTGGCTACCAATTTATTTAGGCATTCCCCTGTCAGTGCGGGATTATTATCTGAGAATGATTTTTTCCAATTGGATTTAGGATGAAATTAGCCCCAAAAACTGATACAATAAAATCATGATAAAAAGCGATCGCATGAGTTATGGGTAAACAAAGAATCTTATCTGGTGTGCAACCAACCGGCAATTTACATTTAGGCAATTATCTCGGTGCGATCCGCAATTGGGTGGAGGGACAAAAAGACTACGATAATTTCTTTTGTGTGGTCGATTTACACGCGATCACCGTTCCCCATAATCCCGCAACTCTTGCGGAGGATACTTTAGCAATTGCCGCTTTATATTTAGCCTGCGGAATTGATTTAGAATATGCGACTATCTTTGTCCAATCCCACGTTAAGGCCCATACGGAATTAACTTGGTTATTGAATTGTATCACCCCTTTAAATTGGTTAACCGATATGATTCAATTTAAAGAAAAGGCGATTAAACAGGGGGAAAATGTTGGCACGGGTTTACTCGATTATCCCGTGCTAATGGCTGCCGATATCCTACTCTACGATGCCGATAAAGTACCCGTGGGAGAAGATCAAAAACAACATTTAGAATTAACCCGCGATATAGCCGTTAGAATTAATCATCTTTTTGGACAACCGAAACAACCAATTTTAAAACTTCCTGATCCGATGATCCGCAAGGAAGGAGCGCGGGTGATGAGCTTAACCGATGGCCGGAATAAAATGTCTAAATCCGATCCTTCCGAGATGAGTCGGATTAATATTCTCGATAGTCCCGATGTCATTGCCAAGAAAATTAAACGCTGTAAAACCGATCTAGTTAAGGGTTTAACTTTCGATGATCCGGAGCGTCCCGAATGCCATAATTTACTAACTCTCTATAGCATTTTATCGGGAAAAAGTCAAGAGGTGGTCGCGGGAGAATGTGCCGATTTAGGTTGGGGACAATTTAAACCGATGTTAACAGAAGTCACCATAGAATCTCTGAAACCTATTCAGGAAAAATACGCCGAAATTAGAGAGGATAAAGATTATTTAGCCACGGTTTTACGACAAGGTCGTCTCAAAGCAGAAGCGGTAGCCAATCAAACTCTCGATCGAGTTAAAAATGCCATGGGTTATTTACCACCATTTTAGGGATAATTTTCGGTGGAGATTTTTCAAGGAAAACTCGCTGCTTTATCAGTCAATCTTGAACTCTTGGTGGGGTTCTACCCCCCCACATCCAGGGTAAGGGAAGGAGAATGATTACAAAAGTTATTAAATTAAGCACAACTCCAGTGATATTTTGCTAAAATAAGGGCATAATTGAAACTATCAAAATACTTACCTGTCCTTTGAAATTATGGTTGTAGAGTCCCAGGGGAAACAAAAAAAACTATCGTCTAGGGAAGATGAGTCTCGTCCAATTGCCAGCAAGGAACAAAACTCTTATCTAGCAGAGGGAATTGTTGATCATCAATCAACTCAGATTGCTCCTTCCTCCTTGCTACAGCCATTTTCTCCAGAGTTAGAAAAAGATAGAGCCAACAAATTTAATTCTCTTAAAGAAATTCTGGTTAGTCATCTTGGTCAACCTTTTTACTCGGACAACGGCTTTATTCTTTATCAAGGAGATGCCACAGACTTTTTGTCTAAACTATCTCATAGTGACATAAAAATTGACCTCACTGTTACATCACCACCTTATAATATTGGCAAAGAATATGAACGAGTTCTTTCAATCAATGACTATGTTGATTGGTGTGCTAATTGGCTGCAGCAAATTTATCATATTACTCAAGATAACGGTGCTTTTTGGCTAAATGTTGGTTATTTAGAAGTACCAGAAAAGGGATTATGTGTTCCGATTCCCTATCTTCTTTGGGATAAGTCTCCCTTTTATCTTTTACAAGAAATTGTCTGGAAATATGGGGCAGGTGTTTCTACAAAAAATCGTCTTAGTCCTCGCAATGAAAAATGGCTCTTTTATCTAAAAAATTGCCAAGAATATACTTTTAACTTAGATAATATTCGTGACCCTAACGTTAAGTATCCCAATCAAAAGAAAAATGGTAAATATCGTTGTAATCCCCTCGGTAAAAATCCTTCTGATGTGTGGGAAGTTCCTAAAGTCACTACAGGAGAAAAGCGCAGTTCTAAGGAAAGAACCGGACATCCCGCACAATTTCCTTTAGCAATTGTCGAGAGAATTATACAAGCTTCATCTAACCCCGTAGAAATAATTCTTGATCCCTTTGCCGGTTCTTGTTCTACAGGAATAGCGGCCTTGGGATTAGGAAGAATTTTTGTGGGTTTTGAAATTCGACAAGACTATTGCGAGATAGCTGCAGAGAGATTTAAAAGATTTAAAAAAGAAAGAAGCAATACTTATATTCAAAGATCATTATTATAGTATTAAAAACGGATTTGGTATGATTGACTTTTTTTAACTTGTTTTCGCAGTTTCAATCATGGAAAATGCGATCGCCAATAAAAATATCAGAGTCCGGCAGTTACCCCAAGACTAAGAATTGTTATCCCCGCCGGAATTCCAAACATCCCCGACTCGGTTACTGATATGTTGTACGATTGTAATAAGAGGATTTTTTTCCTTAAAAATTGTCATATTTGAGGTTTTGATTATGCCTTATACAAACGAAGAAGGTGGACGCTTAAATAATTTCGCCGCCGAACCGAAAGTTTATCAAGCGGCTCCCCCCACTAAATCGCAACAACGTAATTATCTTTTCTGGGGCGTTGCTGCGATCACACTTGTCGGTGGACTGTTAGCCGTCGCTTTTTACGCATCTCAAGCTGGCTAAAATTTAGTCCCTCGTAGTTGCGATTTAGCCCCTTTCACTCCTCTTTACCGCTAATATCACAACTACTCCCTATTTTAAGGCTTTTGACCCTGAATTAATGCCACTGCTGACTGAGACTTAGCCGCAGTCCCCTGTTTACCCTGAGATAACGCTAGACGGGCCGCTTCCTCTAAATCAGCGATCGCTTTTTCCCTGTTTCCCAATTTATAATAGGTCAAACCCCGATTGTGGTACGCTTCGGCAAAATTAGCATTAATTTTCAGACTCTCATTATAGTCCCTTAAAGCCATTTCCTGCTGTCCGGCTCGGTTATAGGCCAGGGCGCGATTATAGAAAATGCGATCCTGTCCTCTAGTTCCCTGTAAACTCAAAGCTTTTGTGTAATCCTCGATCGCTTCTAGGTGTCTTCCCAAGTCATCCTTGGCATTACCGCGATAAATAAAGAAATCAGCAAAATTTCCGTTTAAAGCGAGCGCTTTTGTGCAATCTTCCACCGCTGCCTCGTATTTTTTCGTCAGATAATGCACATAACAACGATTACCGAGAGCATTAACATAATTGGGGTTGATTGTCAAGGCCTGGGTATAATCTGCGATCGCTCGCTCGTACTGGCCGAGAACTAATTCCGCATAGCCGCGATTATAATAAGCATCGGCATCCTTCGGCTCTAATTGTAGAGCCTGAGTAAAATCTGCGATCGCTCCTGAGTAATCCCCTGCGGTTAAACGATCCACCCCCCGATTATAAAATTCTACAGCCTTCACGGGGTTAGCGGTAGTTTGAGCGCTTAGGGGAGAGACAGTCAGTAAAAAAGTCGCTATAGCCACAATAATTGTCAATTTTTTCTTAATTTTCATAATCCCTTCACCTAAACAATTCAAGGTAAAATTAAACAGCCCTACTCACAGGTCAAAATATCATGATTAAATCTCTTTTGGCGACTTTCCTCCTCATTACCACCCTCCTCTTAACCAGTTGTGCAACTCCCATCGCTGGACTGCAAGGATATACCAGTGGCAGCCAAGGCTATCAATTTTTATATCCTAAGGGTTGGACGCAGGTGGATGTGAAAAAAGTTGCAGGAGTAGATGTGGTTTTTCATGACCTGATCGAAACGAGCGAAAATTTAAGCGTTATTATTAACCCCGTCCCCGACAATAAAACTTTAACAGATTTAGGGACCCCCTCGGAAGTTGGCTATCGTCTCCTGAAAAATAACAGTCTTAACCCCAATCTTGATAAGGAAGTAGAATTAATTCGCTCAGAATCCCATCAAATCGACGGACAAGATTATTATATCCTCGAATATCAAGTTAAATTAGCCAACGGCCAAGAACGTCATAATCTGGCCAGCGTCACGGTTAATCATAATAAACTCTATTCTTTTAATCTTTCCACTTCCCAAAAACGTTGGACGCAAATTCAAGAACTCTTTGAAACTATCGTTGATTCTTTCTCGGTTAGTTAAATGTCAGAGGATAGGAAATTTTCAGTAAAATGTAGGGTGCGTTAGACGGCAAAAATTCCTGTTTTGACTTAAAGGTAAAAATCCGTCGTAACGCACCACCTATCATCAACTAGGTAGCTGGTTACAATTAAAGATAAAATACTTACTTAGTCAGTAATCAGTGAAAAGACAGGAGGAAACTTCTATTTAATACTGTCACTTAAAACTCAAATCTAATAACCGATAACTGGTAACCGATAACTGGTAACTGGTAACTGATAACTGATAACTGAATATGAGTAACTCGGAAGAAAATAGACTAGATAGACTGGAATCTCTTGCTGAAACTACCCTAACAGAACTACGGGAGATTAAATCAGGACTACAGGAGATTAAATTAGGACTACAGGAGATTAAATTAGGATTACAGGAAACCAATCAGGGATTAAAAGAAACTAGAGCGATCGCTAATTCTAACGCCAAATCGATCGAAGCGTTAACTAATAGTCTTGCTGAGTCTAAAAAAGAATGGGAAAAAGACAGACGGGGACTTGATCAACTCCTAGGACAATTAACTCGATCAAGGTCAGATTTTTATGAGGTTCAGTCAGATTTTTACAATCGATTTGACAATGAAGAAAAACAATCCCGCATGGTTGAGATTTTAGATCGTTATTTACCCCCCGAAAATTCTGCCAATTCTTAGCAGAAATAGCTAAAAACCTGATAACTGATGGTGGGTTACGGCAAATAGATAAATTAATAATTAAGTCTAATAATTTGTCATTGCCTAACCCACCCTACCTAACTTTTTTACTTTTTCCTTTAAAACTTATGTCTATTCCCTTGATTCTTGCTTCCGCTTCTCCTGCGCGCAAAAAACTATTAAAAATGGTGGGAATCGATCCGATTGTGCGAGTGAGTAACTTTGATGAATCCACAATTAATGCTGATGATACTCTCCATCTTGTCCAAACTTTAGCCCAATGTAAAGCGCAAACGATCGCCCCTAAATTTGATACAGGATTAATTCTTGGTTGCGATTCTGTCTTAGAAGTAGCGGGGGAAGTCTATGGCAAACCCAAGGATAAATCAGAAGCGATCGAGCGTTGGCAAAAAATGCGCGGTCGGGTGGGTACACTCTATACAGGTCATGCTTTAATCGATCGAGTTAATAATCAAACTTTGACTCGTTGTGGGATCACTAAAGTTCACTTTGCCAATATCAGTGATGAAACAATTATTGCCTACGTTGACACCGAAGAACCCCTCAAATGTGCCGGCTGTTTTGCCCTAGAAGGAAAGGGGGGTCTATTCGTGGAAAGATTAGAGGGATGTCACAGTAATGTTATCGGTTTAAGTTTGCCCCTATTTAGGCAGATGTTAACGGATTTTGGCTACCAAATCACTGACTTTTGGTGATCTTTTTGTCGATAATTTCCCCAAATTTATTGGCAAAAAGGCTTGACAAATTCTCAGATTTGCGTTAACCTTTTATTATAATGGGAATCCGTGTCGCCCTGCGAACCCCTCTTTTTTCTATCCGATAGCCCCAAAATTTTTAACCCTTTCCTTTTCACTTTTTCCCGAAAAAACTATGTCTTGCTTGCGCGTGGGAATTGCCGGTCCGGTGGGTTCAGGAAAAACAGCCCTTCTCGATGCCCTGTGTAAAAATTTGCGGGATCAATATCCGATCGCCGTAGTCACCAATGACATTTATACTCAAGAAGATGCCCAATTTTTAGTGCGATCGCAAGCTTTAGCCCCGGAAAGAATTTTAGGAGTAGAAACGGGAGGATGTCCCCATACAGCTATTCGCGAGGATGCCTCAATTAACTTAGTTGCCATTGAACAGTTAGAGAGAAAATTTGCTAACTTAAAGCTAATTTTTCTGGAAAGTGGTGGCGACAATTTAGCGGCAACCTTTAGCCCCGAATTAGTAGATTTAACCATCTATGTAATTGACGTGGCAGCCGGAGATAAAATCCCTCGCAAAGGGGGACCTGGTATCACCAAATCGGATTTATTGGTAATCAATAAAATAGATTTAGCCCCGATGGTGGGGGCAGATTTAGGAGTGATGGATAGAGATGCCAAAAAAATGCGCGGGGATAAACCCTTTATCTTCACCAACTTAAAAACACGGGAAGGATTAGAGCGAGTGATTGCCTTTATTGAAAAGAATTTATAATAAACTATTACTAGGAATAAAAAAGAGAGCGCCAGAAAAATTTAGGTAAAGCTAACATTCTTTTCCAGCGCCAAGGTTCCTGATAAAGTCGGTATAACCACTCTAAATTATTGTCACAGAAAAAGCGCGGGGCGCGGATTTTTGTACCGGACCAGATATCAAAACTACCCCCCACACCTACCCAGATAGCTTGGGGACAGAGATAGCGATGTTCCCTAATCCAATATTCTTGTCGGGGTACTCCCAAACCAACTAAAATTAACCGCGGTTGTTGATCTTTTAACACCTCAATCCAATCGGACATTTCCTCGGAGGATAGATAACCGTGGTTAGTCAGAATACGGATATTAGGTATCTTTTTTTGCCAATTACTTGCCGCTTTTTCCGTAATACCCGGGTTACCACCAAAAAAAGCAATAGGAAAACTCTCTCCCTGCATTCCTAACTCAGTAATTAAGGATTCTGATAATTCAATACCGGGGCAGCGGGTTTGTTTTTTGCCCCTTAATTTTAAGTAAATAACAATCCCAGCGCCGTCGGGAATAACTAAATCTGCTTCCCGAATAACTTGTGCCACTTTGGCATCATTTTCCCCTAACATGGCCATTTCTGCATTAAGAGTGACAACGTGGGAACCAAAACCTTGATAGACGCGATCAATTAACCAACGACTGTAGTTATCGAGAAGATGAACTGGTAAACCGAGAACTGAATATTTAGGGGGAGTTTCTAGCATATAAGTCATCTTGATTTAGTTGTCATTTGATCGAGAAATTGGCACAAAATCCACCCCAAAACTAGAACGAGAACCGGGTTGAACTACCACTAATTGCACGGATTGATTGCGATCGCCAGATGGTAAAAATCGCACTGGATTAGTTGCCCCAGGCACAGAAAAATTACTGCTTCTTAACGCCTGTTGAACTCCCTCTCGGCTAGATTCTGCCTTAATGCCAGCGATTAAAGCCTGGGTAGCGTCATAGGCGGTAGCAGTGCGCCAATTTACGTCTCCTTGCCACAATTGGCGGGAATTATTGACAAAAGGACTATTCGGATTAGCCCCTAAATGCCAAGCGACAGCGACAATCATGCCCAAGGCATTTTTTCCGCCTACATCCAGAGTTTTGGGGCTATAAACGTCATCACCCGCCACAATCGGTAATTTTTGACCATTGATTTGAACCACCTGCAAAGCCTCATCTAGGGTACCACTATCCCCAAGAAGGGCGATTAGATTTGCTCCCTCCTGTTGAGCTTGTTGGAGGCTTTTAGAAGGGGTAAAAGTCAGGGAAGATAGATCAAATTCACTCACCACTTGACCTCCTCCTAATCCTAAAGCGGTGATAAATTCAGATTTTAGGGATTGACTATAATTACTTTGGGAGTTAAAAAATACCACTGCCTTGACGTTAGGAATTTTTTGTAAGCTAGATTCAGCTAATGCCCGTGCTGCCACAAAATCACTGGGAACAGAACGAAAGATATAGTCACCAAAATTGGAGAGTTTAACTGAGGTACTGATGGGGGAAATCATTACTAATCCTGCTTTTTGATAGATAGCAGCTGCGGCTAAAGAGGTATCACTGCTAGTGTGTCCTACTACTCCTAAAATGCTGTTATCAGCCGCTAATTTTTGGGCAATTTGAGTAGCAATTTCGGGATTATCAGCATCATCAGTAATGAGAACTTTTAAAGGAATGCCATTAATTCCTCCAGTTTGATTGATTTGATTTTGAGATTGGGCAACTCCTCGTAAAACTTCTAGGGCGGTGTTGACATTGCTCCCAATTGGCACGGAAACGGCGATAGTATTGGACTTAGCTTGACCAATACGGGCGTTATTTAAGTAGATGAGAGCTTCGGGATCATTTTGATTAGTTTGCAGGGATTTTTCTAGGAGGTAAACTGCTTGCTGAAAGTCGCCTTTTCCGATCGCCTGTATGGCAGCTTGTTTGTCAGAAGAAGCCCCTTCAACTATTAATAATTTTTCCCCTTGACTAAATTTTGCTTGTGCCGATACCGATTTTTGCTCTGGTGATATTTTCTCGATTTCAGAAAGATTGGTTGGGTTATTTTTTCCTTGAAAACGATTGTATAACCACCAACTACCTACCCCAAAAAATATTAGGGTAATCAGCAGGGCTAAAAGGAGGGGAACTGTATCATTTTTCTGGCTCATGGGCTGATCAGCTAAGATTAAATTAATGGTTTAATCGAGATTTATAGTTAATAAAAGTAACATTCTTGGGCTTTTAATAGGCTAATTAAAGTCTGAATTGCACCACTACCAGATATACCCTATAGAATACCTCATTTTGGGTCTGATAGTCAAGACATTGTTTAAATGCGTCTTAGCTTATTAGCGATACTTTACCTTTTTGTTTGGGAATCTTCTAAATGTTTTACTAAAACATTTGAGGATAAAGGACCGTGTAAATGACTCCAGGGTAAAACCTGTTCTAAACGCCATTGCTGATGGACGTAATAATCTAGAGGGGGAATTTGTCCTTTTAGTTCCTTAAAAGCCCGTTTATAACTGCCTAAAGAATCACCGTAACCACGGGTTAATTCTAACAGGGAAGTTAAGCGGCGATCACCTCTAGATAAGAGGGCTTGAATTACTGACCAATTATAACTTTCTGGTCGAAATTCTATGCCCTGTTTACCTAATTGTTTCTCTAGATATTTTAATCTTTTTTCGGCCATTTTATTAACTCCAAACCACTGAAAAGGAGTATGGGATTTAGGCACAAAGGTGCTGCAACCGAAAGAGATTCGCAATCCAGAGGCGGCTTTTTTTAAGGCTATTAACATTTCCACAGTCGCCGCAATATCTTCGGCTTCTTCTCCCGGTATTCCCACCATACCATAGAGTTTTATCCCTTTTAAACCGCCCGCTTTGGCATTAATGGCAGCTTGGATAATTTCATCATTGGCTAACTTTTTGTTGATAATTTCTCGCAGGCGATCGGAACCACTTTCTACGGCAATAGTAATTGATTTGGTGTCTCTTTGGGATAAAATTCTGGCTAATTTTTCCGTGACTGTATTAGTTCTAACTGAGGCGATCGAGAGTCTAACTCCCTCAAATTGTGGTTGAAAAAGATAATCAAGTAAGGTTTCAAATTCAGGATGTTGACTGACGGAAGCCCCTAATAAACCAAGGCGATCGGTCACTTTTAAACCTTTTTCAATGGCGGGAATTAAAGATTCTAAACTAGCGGTACGAAAGGGTAAAGTTAGATAACTAGCTAAACAAAAACGGCACATTTCTGGACAACTTCGCACCACCTCTACCATATAAATATTCTCCCATGCCGCTTGTTTTGTCACCACCGTAGAAGCAGCAAGAGTGTTACTGCGATAGGTTTGTTTACTAACAAAGGCAGCCACATTATTATCTATGGGTAGAATTGCTGTAATTTCACCTTCAGGACTATCATAATTAACGGTATATAAACTAGGAACATATACCCCCGGAACCTGGGACAAATGACGGAGTTTTGTCGGGCGATCGGCGTTTCTAACCTCTTGATAGGCATTAATAAAATCAGCAATTAAATTTTCACCATCTCCCAATAAAATTACATCAAAAAAAGCGGCAAAAGGTTCGGGATTGGCGGTTAAAACTGGCCCACCTCCGAAAATTATCGCTTGCCGATCTTGCCGTTGATGACTGTGACAAGGAATTTCTAAAGATTCTAACAGCGAGAGGATATTAACATAGTCTAATTCCCAAGAAAAGGAAAAGCCGACTAATTCGGGATAACGGGGTAAAGATTCTTGAAAATCTGTAAATAAACGACTAACTTGTATATCCGATCGCAGGGCTAAAGTTGCCCAAACAATTTGATAACCTAAACTGGTTATCCCCAGGGAATACTGATTAGGGAAAGCAAAAATAGTTCTCAGGGCATCACTGTTAGGTATTGCGGGAGTAAAGAGTAGTTTTTCGTCTTGTAAGATGGTCATTTCAGTTATCAGTTATCAGTTATCAGTTATCAGTTATCAGGTATCAGAACGTAGGTTGGGTTGAAGCATGAAACCCAACGCCCGCTCATGTTACGAAGTGCGCTAACCCATCCTACAAATAATTGTGCCTCCCTACTTATAATTTTAATTTAATCCGGAGGTGAAGGAGGGGAAAATATCTCGGCATACAGTTCTATGAACATATTTAAGGTTATGATCCTGGGGATTCGGTGGTCAGGAACAAATTCAAGTTATCTTCCTCCCTAGGGATAGCTATTGTATTTACAGGAGATTTTCTCTTATATCCTAGCAGCTTAATTAGGTGTCGATTTTATTCCTGAGCACCGCTTTCAAGCAACTCTTTATCTCCTTCACCCCAGCCGGAACGAAATCTATGAATAACCCGGAAGAATACGTTATAATCATGGCGAAAATCCTAGATTTAACCATTCCCGATCGCTATTTAAATTCTGTGGTTGAAAACTGGCAACGCTTGCAAGAAATCGCCAGTTTAGTGACAGAATTTCCCTTAGAGGATGACGGGGAAAGCGCCCTCAGCTTTGAACCATGACTATTTCTGTGAGCAATTTAGCTCGATCGAGCCAAAATCGTCAAACTAGCGCCTTAGAAGTTATTAGCCAGACTTTGGCGGCGATAGAGGCGAAAAATCCCCATTTAAATTGCTTTACCGACATTTTACACCCCAGAGCGCTCGCTCAAGCCCAAAAAATTGATCTAGCGATCGCCAATGGGGAACCCGTCGGTGTCTTAGCGGGAGTCCCCTTCGCCGTCAAAAATCTCTTTGATATCGAGGGAATCATCACTTTAGCAGGTTCCAAAATCAATCGGGATAATCCCCCAGCAAGACAGGATGCGATCGCTATTCAAACCCTAGAAGCAGCCGGGGCGGTTTTGGTGGGGGCGACCAATATGGATGAGTACGCCTACGGTTTTGTCACCGAAAATGCCCATTATGGAGCAACTCCCAACCCCCTCGATCCTAGTCGCGTGTCGGGGGGATCCTCCGGTGGTTCCGCCGCCGCCGTTGCCGCTAATTTAGTGCCTCTCGCCCTCGGTTCCGACACTAATGGTTCCGTGAGGGTTCCCGCCGCTTGCTGTGGCGTGGTGGGGCTAAAACCCACCTTTGGGCGCGTATCCCGTCAGGGCTTATTTTTGTTCGTTAGTAGTTTGGATCATCTGGGATTTTTTAGCGGCAATGTGGCGGATATGGCGGCTATTTGGAGTCTTTTTGCCAAAAATAACCTTAAAGCCCCTTTACATGGCTTAGAGGGCGTAAAAATAGCCCTTGCCGACGATTATTTTCAGCAGGGAGCCGAACCAGAAGTAATCGAGGCGGTGACAGCGATCGCCGAACGTTTAGGAGTTACCAAAAAAATCACCATTCCCGAAACCGCCCGCGCCAGGGCAGCCGCCTATATAATTACCGCTTCCGAGGGCGCAAATTGGCATTTACCGCGTTTACAGACCAGATTAGAGGATTTTGACCCCGCAACCCGGGATCGCTTCTTGGCAGGGGCATTAATTCCCTCTAGCTGGTATTTACAGGCTCAACGTTTTCGCCGTTGGTATCGCGATCGTCTGCGAGAGATTTTCACCGAAGTCGATATTATCCTCACCCCGACGATTCCCTGTATTGCGCCACCGTTAGGAGTAGAAAAAATGATTATTGACGGGCAAGAGCTATTAATTAGACCTAATTTAGGCAGATTCACCCAACCTTTTTCTTTTATCGGTTTACCTGCCCTTTCTTTGCCGATTAAACGTCCATCCCAGCTACCTTTAGGTTTGCAAATCATCGCTGCCCCCGATCGCGAAGACTTAATCCTAAGCGTAGCCAAGGTTTTAGAGGAAATGCTTGTCTAAGCATCAGCTTCAATCACATCTAACCAAGCGGCGGCCGATCGCTCCCAAGTGTCATTTAGGGCAATTTGACCACATCTTTCGCACTCTTGGGCTAAAAGCTGGGGATTTTTCAGTAATTCGACAATTTTCCAGGCTATAGCTTCCTGAGTAGCCGGATCGGTTACTTCCCCCGGCACTTTCACACAGTAGTCTTTTTCTCGAAAAACGGCAAAATCCGTCACCACTGGCAGACAGCCCACCACTGCCGACTCGCGCACAGAAATACAATCGATCTCACGATAGGTGCAACCGTAGTAATGAATAGCAGAGCGCGCTTTTTCCTCGATTAGTTGACGATAACCCATCATTCCGCGATCAACTACCCCCGCACTAGCTTTAATCAAAGCGATTAAATTATCGCGCCATTCCCTGCGATCGCCAATGCCATCCCGTTTAGTAAAACCATAGTAGAGATGTAACTCGGCTGCGGGAATTTCCGCCTTGATAATCGGCCAGCCATGCTTTAACATCGACTCTAGGCCGCGATAATAACGAGAGGCATAGACTAGACGATAGGGAAGATAGTCACTTTCCGGCACTGTCTCACTTACAGCCAAAAGGGAAGTATCGATACCATTAGGAACAATCGGACATTGATGATCGGGACAGAAATCCAGTAAATCCCGTTGATATTGGCTTTTACAGAAAATTTTGTCATATCTAGCCAAAATTTCCGGGGTATAGGAGTCTGCCGGCACTTTAATATCTTGCCAATCAAAAAAAATTCGTTCTGCCTTGGTACCCGGACGGCAATAGGTGGGATGACGAGAGATCACCAATGTCTCAAAGTGATCCTGCCAATTCATGTGGTAATAATTAACATAGCGAATACCGTCCTGTTCCCCTTCCATACCCTCACAATTGCCAAAAATCGTCACTTTATAGCCGCGTTTCGTCCATTCCTGCGCTAAAAAAGCCACCGATGCCTGGGTGCCACTGGCCCCCCGTTGCCAAATTTCCGCCGGACGCATGGGACGATATTTTTCTGTGTAAATAACGATCGATTTTTTCGGCCAACGACGGGCGCTCAAACGCTGTTTAATTTGAAATAGGGAAGGTGCGCTGGACCGTAGCCATTGTTTGAGATTAGATTGTAGGGATGGAGTAGCTTGTGACACTCTTTTTCTCCAAGATCGAGGGAAAATAGGGGCGATGGGTGATAGAGTCTTAGTTTCTCGAATTTAACTCGATTTCTCGACTCAGTAGAACAATTCGAGCCTATCATATAATAGGTTCAAGTCAAAAATCAATCTTTTTATTGCCATCTGTCTGCGAGGAAATCTATGAAAATTGTCATCCCGATCTTATTTTATAGCAAAGGAGGAGTAGAAAGAGTCATTATCTCTTTAATACCTAGCTTATTAGAATACGTCGAACAAATTATTATCGTCCTCCCTCGTAAGGAAATTGAATATTTTAGATATTTAATGCCTGATTCCGATAAACTTATCTATGAAGATTTTGCTTTTTACCCCCAGAGTTTTGAGACAAAAGTAATCTATTTTTATGGTCTTCTAGCGAATTTTTACAAAACCCTAAGACTGAATTCTCTTCATCGTCTTTTCTCTCGTAGAATTGAACTTTTACGCATCGAAGCAAGAATTAATCAGATTATCAAGCGTTACCAAGCTGATCACTGTTTGTATGGGATGACTAATCGGATTTCTCCCCCCAATGTCAAGGTTACTTTAAGTGGCATTATTTATGATGTCTTTTGGCAATTTGCTCCCTTAACTTACTCAGAATCCTATCAAGAACCATACAATGAAGTCTTAAAAGAATGGTTAGATAAGGCCGATCTACTGTTCACGATTTCCCAAAAAACTAAAGACGATGTTTTAAAGGTTTTTCCCAATGCTACCTATGCTAGTAAGTTAAAACCTGTACCCTTAGCAGGATTTATCGAGCAGTCTAATCCCAAGAGTGATTTAGTCAAAAGTGAGCTAGTTACTTTTTATTTTCCCTCCTCCTTTGGTATCTACAAAGATCATCTGACTTTGCTCAAAGCAACTATACAACTAGCCAAAAAAGGCTTAAACTTCAAGGTTGTTTTGATTGGCAAGGAAACCGATAATCTAGTTAATGGAAATCTGCAATTATCTCAACAATCCAAAACTCAAGAATACCAAGATTATCTCAAAGAATGTAACCGAGTTTATCGGGAAAATCAAGAAATTTTCGAGAGTCATATCAAGGGATTAGGTTATCAAGACTATGAGACCTTACAATTTTATTATCAAACCTGTTCCTGTGTGGTATTTCCCTCAAAATACGAAGGTTTTGGATTAGCAATAGCGGAAGCCATTTTACAAGGTATTCCCGTTATCGCTTCCGATTTAGAAGTGTTTCAAGAACAGGTAGAATTATATAATTGTCCCGAAAGAGTGCAATTCTATACTAGGGGAGATGCGGAGAGTTTAGCCAACTGTTTAGAACAATTTATCCTCAATCCGATTCCTCGCTTGTTACCCGAAGATATCCCAAATAAAATTAATCTCTGGACTTGGGAAGATGTGGCGAAAAAATATGTAGAACTACTGAAAGAAAATGCAGGTTACTGATCTCTATATCTACCCGATTAAATCCTGTCGAGGTATTCAATTATCCCAAGCTGAAGTGACTACTAAAGGTTTACTCTGGGATCGAGAAATGATGTTAGTGGATGGCAAGGGTAAATTTATCACTCAAAGAGAATATCCGCAGTTAGCCACCGTTTCTGTAACGATTACCGAAGATAATTTTTCTCTAAAAACATCTCAAGATTCCCTGACTTTTCAGCCTAATTTTACAGGAGAAAAAAGAGCGGTTCAAATCTGGGAATCTCAAACTATAGCCATCGATCAAGGGGATGAAATCGCCGAATGGTTTGAGAAAATTCTGGACATTCCTTGTCGTTTATTGCGACAATCTCCCGATTACCTGCGTCCTGCGAATCCTCGCTATGCGGGGAACGATCATACTCCCGTCAGCTTTGCCGATGGTTATCCAATTTTATTAACTAATACTGCCTCTTTAGAGGATTTAAATAAGCGCTTACTTGAACCCGTGCCGATGAATCGTTTTCGGCCTAATATTGTTATTAGTAGCGATCGAGCTTTTAGCGAAAGTAGTTGGCAAAAGATCACAATTGCTGAGATCACCTATGCTCTGGTTAAACCCTGTAGTCGCTGTATTATCACCACCACCGATCAAGAAACAGGTATGAGAAATTCTCAGATGGAACCCCTAAAAACCTTAAGAACTTTTCGCAGTTTCCCCGGGGGAATTATGTTCGGAGAAAATGTCATCCCCGAAAAGACAGGTACAATTAAAGTCGGCGATCCTATTAGCGTAATCTAGAGATATAGAGATATGGGGGAATGGGGGAATGGGGGAATGGGGGAATGGGGGAATGGGGGAATGGGGGAATGGGGGAATGGGGGAATGGGGGAATGGGGGAATTTCAACTAAAACCCTAACACCCTAACACCCTAAAACCCCAACACCATCCAACACCCATCCCCCACAAGGTTAAGATAAATAACCATAAGAACAATACTTGACTAGAGACACTGAAACCATGCCCCTTGATACCGCATCGATTTTAGAAGTATTACGTCCCGTTCAAGATCCGGAACTGCAAAAAAGCCTAGTGGAATTGAACATGATCCGCAATGTGGCGATCGATGGCGGAAAAGTTAGCTTTACCCTAGTTTTGACCACTCCTGCCTGTCCTTTGCGCGAATTTATCGTTGAAGACTGCCAAAAAGCCGTTAAACAGCTGCCCGGTGTGGAAAGTGTTGCCGTGGATGTAACTGCCGAAACCCCGCAACAAAAAGCTTTACCGGATCGCCAAGGTGTGGAGGGGGTTAAAAATATTATCGCCGTTTCCAGTGGTAAGGGCGGTGTGGGAAAAAGTACCGTGGCTGTGAATATCGCCGTCGCCTTGGCTCATTTAGGGGCAAAAGTGGGGCTATTAGACGCGGACATCTACGGCCCCAACGCCCCGACAATGTTGGGCTTAAATGACGCACAAGTGAGGGTACAGGGCGCAAATGGCGAGATATTGGAACCCGCTTTCAACCATGGCATCAAAATGGTTTCCATGGGCTTTTTGATCAACCCCGATCAACCGGTAATCTGGCGCGGTCCGATGTTAAACGGCATTATCCGTCAGTTTCTCTATCAAGTCAATTGGGGCGATTTAGACTATTTAATCGTCGATATGCCTCCCGGTACTGGGGATGCACAATTAACTTTAATTCAATCGGTCCCCCTAGCGGGTGCGGTGATTGTCACCACTCCCCAGACGGTTTCTTTAATTGATGCGCGCCGGGGTTTAAAAATGTTCCAACAGCTAGGGGCGCGGGTTTTGGGTATTGTGGAAAATATGAGTTATTTTATCCCTCCCGATCAGCCCGATCGCTCCTATGATCTATTTGGTTCCGGTGGTGGGGAAAAAACCTCGCAAGAATTGGGCATTCCTTTACTGGGATGTGTGCCTCTGGAGATATCCCTACGGGAGGGCGGTGATACTGGTGTACCAGTGGTTGTGGGGCAACCGGAATCGGCCTCAGCTAAAGCCCTGATAGCGATCGCTCGTCAGGTAGCGGCGAAAGTATCCGTAGCAGCCTATAGTTAATAAATTTGGGGAGAGAAATGGTGAGAAGACAGTCCCTTATTAGTAGGAAACTAAGGGGTTTTAACGAGCAGTTTAGCTTCATTTTCCGGGATATAGCCCAAATTGATTGGCTTTTGTTCGTTTCGGTGACGGGTTTAACCGTTTTCGGTGGTTTAATGATTCGTAGTGCCGAAAGGAACACCACCGCTCTCGACTGGTGGCAACACTGGTTATTCGGTGCCGGGGGAGTGGCGATCGCTGTATTTCTGGCCCGTTGTCGTTACGAAAGTCTGCTGAAATGGCACTGGTTAACCTATCTTGTCACCAATCTCTCCCTAATTGCGGTAATTGTCCTAGGGGTGACGGCGAATGGGGCGCAAAGTTGGATTAATATCGGCAGTTTTAACGTGCAACCGTCGGAATTTGCCAAGGTAGGTTTAATTATCACCCTGGCAGCCCTCCTACATCATCGTCCCGCCGATAATCTTTTTGCGATCGCTCGTGTCTTTGCTGTCACTGCCGTACCCTGGGTGTTAATTATGGCGCAGCCGGACTTGGGGACAGGATTAGTCTTTGGAGCAATTACCCTAGGCATGATTTACTGGGCTAATGCCAAACTCCCTTGGATGATTATCCTGTTATCTCCCCTCGCATCGGTTTTTCTGTTTAATTTACTTTTTCCTGCTTGGATTGTTTTAGCAATTATCATCGCTGTCCTTGCTTGGTTTACCCTCCCCTACCGTTTTTTATCTACTTTCATCGTGGTGGCAACTAATCTGGCAGTGGGTAAATTAGGCGAGGTTTTTTGGGGTTTATTAAAAGAATATCAAAAAGATCGTTTAACTCTATTTCTTGACCCAGAAAAGAATCCTTTGGGGGGAGGTTATCAATTAATTCAATCCCGCATTGCCATCGGATCCGGAGAATTATTAGGACGGGGATTACACCAAGGCACCCAAACCCAATTAAATTTTATTCCCGAACAACACACCGATTTTATCTTCACCGTAGTCGGGGAAGAATTCGGTTTTGTCGGCAGTATTTTGGTTTTAATAACTTTCTGGTTAATCTGTTGGCGTTTGTTAGTCATTGCTAATACTGCTAAAGAAAACTTTGGTTCTTTAATAGCGATCGGTGTTCTCTCGATGATCGCTTTTCAGGCAATTCTTAATATTAGCATGACCGTGGGATTAGCCCCGATTACAGGGATTCCTTTACCCTGGTTAAGTTATGGACGTTCATCTTTATTAACCAATTTTATCGCCTTGGGTTTAGTGGAATCCGTGGCTAATTATCGCCCCCGTAAGCGTTTGTACTAAGTAGTCGTGCAAAATTAGAAATCCTCAATGCTCAAGAGCGGATGGACAATCCCCAGTCTTGTGAATATTCGATTCTGACGACTAAACCGGAATTTGTCGCCAGTTAAGAGAGACAAAAAGAAATTTAAATACAGGAATTTCCCACTGATATGAAAGAATCGCCTAAAGTTGTTTTATTGTTGACCCATAGCGGCGATTTTTTCACCATTGACCGCGTGGCTGAGGCGATAGAAAAAAAAGGAGCCACAGCTTTTCGCTTAGATACCGATAAATTTCCCTTAGAGGTTCAATTAGCAGCCCAATTTAATGGTAAAAAAAGTTTTTATCAATTAACCTATAACCATCAATCTATTGATAGTGAACAGGTGCAATCTGTTTGGACAAGACGTATTTGGCAACCTGAACTAACAGGGGATTTAGCTCCTCAGTTTCGGGAGGCTTGTGTGCGAGAATCCCAGACGACTTTGTCCGGTTTTTGGGATAGTTTAAGGTCAGCGCGTTGGTTAGATAATTTAGCTAAAATTGAGAAGGCTAAAAATAAGTTATTACAACTTCGTTTGGCCTCAGAAGTTGGCTTGATTATTCCCCCCACTTTAGTGACCAATAATCCTGATGCTGCTCGGGAGTTTTTTTCCCAAGTTCAGGGACGAATGGTGAGTAAATTGTTAACTGCGATCGCCCACAGTATGGAGTCGCCGGAATTTTTTCTTTATACCAGTAGGGTGAAAGCAGAAGACCTTGAGGAAGCGGAATCTTTACGTTATTGTCCCATGGTTTTTCAAGCGGAAATTCCTAAACAATTAGAATTGAGAATTGTCGTGGTTAATGGACAAACATTTGTGGGTGCTTTAGATTCTTCTCAGTATAATCATTCAGCCGTAGATTGGCGAAGACCGGGTATTGATCCAGGTGCTTGGCAACATCATACTTTACCCGATTCACTATTGCAGCAACTTCAGATTTTTATGGCTAATTTAGGGTTGAATTTTGGGGCGTTTGATTTTATCTTAACTCCCGGGGGAGAATACGTTTTTTTAGAAGTTAATCCTGTCGGTGAGTGGGGAATGTTAGAACGGGATTTAGATTTACCTATTTCTCAGGCGATCGCCGATTTTTTAGTCTTCGGTTGATCGACAAAGCTGGCGCTGAAAAAATTGTTAATCCAAAATCATCAAGGAGATTTATGACCGTTTTACTTGTTACTTTTAGCCGCGATAATGAAAGTATTCCTCTGGTAATCAAAGCCATAGAAAGCATGGGTAAAAAAGCCTTCCGTTTTGACACGGATCGCTTCCCTACAGAGGTGAAAGTTGATCTTTACTCAGACGATAAAAAAGGCGGAATTATTACCGATGGAGAACAAAAATTAGAGCTAAAAGAAGTTTCTGCTGTCTGGTATCGACGCATGAGATACGGACAAAAATTACCCGATGGAATGGATAGTCAATTTCGCGAAGCTTCTCTTAAGGAATGTCGGTTAAGTATTCGAGGAATGATTGCTAGTTTATCTGGCTTTCATCTTGATCCAATTGCTAAGGTAGATCATGCCAATCATAAACAATTGCAGTTACAAGTGGCGCGACAATTAGGTTTATTAATTCCTGGGACTTTAACTTCTAATCATCCTGAAGCTGTCAAGCAATTTGCTCAGGAGTTTGAAGCGACGGGAATTGTGACTAAAATGCTTTCTCAATTTGCTATTTATGGAGACAACCAAGAGGAAATGGTTGTTTTTACCAGTCCTGTTACTAAGGAAGACCTAGATAATTTGGAAGGTTTGCAATTTTGTCCCATGACTTTTCAGGAAAACATTCCTAAAGCCTTGGAATTACGCATCACTATCGTCGGTGAACAAATATTTACGGCGGCGATTAATTCCCAACAATTAGACGGCGCTATCTACGATTGGCGAAAAGAGGGAAGAGCGCTACATCAACAATGGCAACCCTACGATTTACCGAAAACTATTGAAAAGCAACTACTTGAATTAATGAAATATTTCGGTCTCAATTATGGTGCAATTGATATGATTGTCACACCAGATGAACGTTATATCTTTTTAGAAATTAATCCCGTTGGTGAGTTTTTCTGGCTAGAACTTTATCCTCCTTATTTTCCCATCTCCCAAGCAATCGCTGAAATCCTAGTTAACTCATAAACCAACAAATACAGAGCCAGAGTATTTTATCGCATCGACGAGGCTCTGACTCCAGATTTCCCCCCCGACTCCTGACTTGAAAGAGGGTGTGGGGTGTGGGGTGTAGAGTGTGGGGTGTAGGGTGTGGGAAGTGGGGAAGTGGGAAGTTTTCTCAGTGAACTGATAACTGATAACTGATAACTGATAACTGACTCCTAACCCCACCAACAAACTTTTTCAGCAAACCCTACTTAATTTCCAGACCAAGACTTTCTCTCGTGCTTCTATCAGATTCATGCCTATTTTTTCTAAAACTCGCTTTGAAGCTATATTATCGGGAGCGCAGCCGGCGGTCACTGTTTGCATACCAGGTTGAGAAAGTGTCCAGTCCATCATTGCTTTTGTCGCCTCGGATGCGTAGCCTTGTCGTCGATATAACGGCGCTACTTGATAGCCAATTTCTACAGCATCTGTGGGTAAACCTGTGACATCAGGAATAATTTTGATCATCACATGACCAATAAGGGTATTTTCTGTTTGATGAATAATTAAACTCCCCCACCCCCACTCATTTTGTAAGGGGAATTGCAGCAAAATATTCGCAATATCAGGGAAAGCTTGAATCAAATCTTGTTCGGCCCAGTCAGCAGCAACTTTTACCCCAAAAATTGTTGCTAATTCATCGATACTTATGATTGCCGCTTTCAGAAGTTCAAGCTTTAAGGGGACTAAATATAATCGTTCCGTCACCAGTTTTTCCAGTGCTTTCATTTGATAAAATTCCTATACCAGTTATCAGTTATCAGTTATCAGTTATCAGTTATCAGTTATCAGTTATCAGTTATCAGTTATAGCAAAGACCAAGGTGCTTAGGACAATCCATCGCTGAAACCCTGTTCAGATAAGAGTTTGAAAATTGAAAGCGTCCTAAATAACCCATTATTTGCTATAGTAGCTTGTTAATCAACTTACCCAGCAAAAACCTCATTCTCTAGTTCTCCTGAGAGGGGGAGGTCTGAAAAATTTTCCCTACCCCCCACACTCTGTCTCACTTTCAATCTGTTTGTCACCCCATTAGCTATATTCTCACCCATTTTAAGGTTTTTGGGTCTTTATCGTAACGATAATTAAAACCATCTTTGGCAGTAATAATTTTACCTAAACTGGCTCGATTACGAACGCTACTTAAAGAATAATCAGTTAGGGACTGCATTTGTTGATGGGACAAACCTTCAGTTATTTCAGAAACTCCTGCAATTTCCGCATCATGCTCAGTTTTAACCTCAAACAAAGGCTCTATTTTTACCGCCGAAAAATCTTCTAATTTTTTTGACATCATGACCATGTCATTAACTTTCTTGCGCTGATAATCTTCTACAGTTGACAGCTGCCAATGGGAATTTTCTGTTAACTCTAAGACCCATCGATGATAATTAAATAAACTTTCCCGATGACCAACACTAATAAAAGTGGTTTCACTTTCCTGTAATTGCCGATATAAACTGGCTTCATTGGCCAAATCTAAAGCACTGGTTGCTTCATCTAAGATAGTAAAGGTAGGTTTAGTGATTAATAGTCGAGCAAAAGCTAATCTTTGTTGTTCTCCGAGGGATAAAATCTGTTCCCAATTGACTTCTTTATCTAAGCTATTTTTGTCAGTTAATAAATGTTGAAGATTGACTTTTTTTAAGATATTTTCTAATTCTTCATCGCTCAGCTGCTCATTGGTATGGGGATAAAGTAATTGCTGGCGTAAACTGCCAAGGATAATATAAGGACGTTGGGGTAAAAATAACATTTTAGCTAAAGAAGGACGTACTAAACGACCACTACCCGCTTTCCATAAACCGGCGATTGCTCGTAACAAGGAACTTTTTCCTCGACCACTGGGGCCAATAATCAGTAAACTTTCTCCCAAAGGGACAGAAACCGATAAATTCTCCACAATTACCTTTTCATAATCGGGAGTTTGTAGGGTAAAATTTTCAAAAGCTAGACGATTATCTTCCAGGGTGGTAATGCGACTTAAGTTTTTCGGCTCTTCACTGGCAACTTTTAAGGCATCTGTCAAGGTAGCTAACCGTTCAATATAACTTGAAACTTTACCCGATGTTCCCCATTCAGTAATTAATTGTCCCAAGGCATTAGAAAAAAGGAAACAGCATAAACTCGCTTGACTAATTTCCCCATAATCGATTTCGTTTTTAATAAACATGGGGGTCAAAATAAACATTGAAAATACACTAATCGCTGACTGATAACCCCGATTAAAAAGATTATTAAACCGTTCCCAATTTATCAGGTTTTCCGAGCTTTGAATAACCCGTTGAAAACGGCCTTCAATGATTTTTTCTTCCTGCTCTTCTCCCTGAAAAAAAGCAATGGATTCGGCGTGGTTACGCACATGGGTTAAAGCATAATTATAATCAGCTTTATTATTAAGCTCAGATTGATTAATTTTGTTTAATTCTTGAGTTAGATAAATTGCTATTAAATTTCCTGCGATCGTATAAATTATTAGATAAACCGCAATTTGCCGAGAAATTGTCCAAAGAATAATCGCAAAAGTAATCATTTGTAACCCTTTTTCCACGAAGGTAATTAAAAACCTCATGGTCATGGTCGTAATTGGTTCAATTTCTTGAGATAATCTTTGATCGGGATTCTTTAAAGCTGAGGTAAAATCAATGTTATAATAAGCGCGATCATTGAGATATTTTTTAACGGTTTGTTTCGTTAACCACTTATACCAATCTAAGGCTACTTTGCGACGAATAAATTGAGAAAAAGCAAATAAACCCGTTGTTAATATAATCAACAAACTGGATAACCACAGCGTATTTAGATATTTAGAAAGATCTCTATCTTCAATAATAATATCGAGTACATAACGATTCCAGTAGCTACTAAAAGCTTCTACCCCCACCGTTGCCAAGATACTTAAAAGGATCAAAGCTGACATTCCCCAAGAAATGATCACATCTCCAAAGGCACGTCCATTTAACTCCGTTGGATACCAATAGGGTTGAGCCACAATTTTTAGGCTTTCCCAAAATTGACCAAATAGTGAAAAGGGATTCTTGGAGGACTGGTCGGACACCACAGGGTTTTCCGTTGCTTGTTTAGTAGTATATTGGGGCATCTACATCCAATTGGTGGTTCTTTTACTGTTCTCTTGACAACTCAATATCACATTGTAGCGGGAGAATTACCTCTTGTTGTCTTTTGATAACATTTTTATCTCGAAGTAGCAGTTTTAGGGGTGCAGTATGAAAGTGACCTATGACTAAGAACTACTTTACCCACTTTTGTTACTGTGCCACTTTACAATACTGTTTACTGTTTACTGTTTACTGATCACTGAAAAACCCCCATCTCTCAATCTCCGTGATCCTCAAAATGATTAGCTAGTAGGAATTTTTGACTGGCATTCAACTCTTGCCAAAGCTGGTTAATTTTCTCGTAAGCTTCCGTGGAGGTAATCTTTCCCCCAGTGTGTAAACCAGCGATAAAAGAGACTCTCAGGGCGAATTCCTGCAAATTAGCGTTAAAAACTAAATTTTGTGGCGTGAATAAACCCCTGTAGCTGGTTTTAGGGTAGAGAAAGTTATCTTTAGAATTGAATTTTTCCATTGTGACCGACCCCCCAGTATAGGATACCTACATTATTATATATTTAACCTTTTGTTAATCCAAGCTTAACCTAAGAATTTAAACCTGTCTCTAGATTCTTCAGAGAGTAGCTGCTGAACTTGATTAGCTGCCGCTATCCCGGAAGTTAAGGCCGTTTCTAGGGAAGAATTTCTCGATAAATCTCCTCCTTGACACCAATCACCACAGGCAACTAGCGGTAAAGGACTATTAACACTTAAACAGGGTACAGCTAAACCCTGACGGACTAAAGCATAACGCCAACGGTGAATCCAGGACCAATCGGGGAGAGGCAAAGAAGCACGAGAGAGCAAATCTAGCTTAACTGCTTCTAAATCCTCGCTATCGAGATATTTAACCGCAAAATCTCCACTACTATGCACAACAAAGACATAATCAGGGGATGATTGCCGTTTACTGCTATCAAGTCCTAACCAAGCGATATCGGTGGAGGGAGCAACTGCGGGTAAAGAATCGCCATAACCCACCATTACCGTTAAACAGGGATCGTAAACGATTGATCGCAATTCTGGCATAGTAGTTATGTGAGAGTTTTCTAACAATAACGCTGCTTGCGGGGCGGGAATAGCCAAGACAATCACTGGAAACTCTCCCCGAATTTGGCCGTTATTGTTTAAAACCCATTTTTCTTGACGATTTTCCAGACGAGTAACCAGAAAATCTCGTTCAATTTCTAAATCTTTAGCTAAAAATTTCGCCACGCTATTGATGCCAGAAGGAGCAACATAGCTAGAATCAAACCAAGAAGTAACTATATTCTCTCTCAGGAGATTATCAATTAAAGCCGCCGTTTTTTCGCCCTGAATAGTCAAAAAAGGCAAGCCATGATCCACAGCCATCTCTTGATTGGCTCGGTTAACCCGTCGCGTGGCTAAACGACCACCAATGCCTCTAGACTTATCAAATAGCTTAACAGTATAACCTCGATCGCACAACTGACGAGCGCAGGTTAACCCGGCTAAACCCGCGCCAATGATCCCAACATTAATCGAAAAATTTGTCACTAGCCTTCCTAATCCTGTAAACCCTTGAGTTAATATTAGTAGTAATCGGCACTAGCGAAACTAAGTTGATTATTGGGGACCAGGAGGACAAACCACATTGGACGAACTACGCACAGCTTTGGAGTTAGCCACCGAGGAGGAACTACAGCAAATCACTAACATCCTCTTTTGCCGTCGTTTTAACCCTCTCGATTATCTACGAGCGCCGGACGCAATCGCCGTTCAAAGTCAAGATTGGGAAAGTTGGTTAGATAGTGTCGAGGATCGTTTTCGTTACCTGGCTGCCGATGGTGTGACAGTATTAAAAGGTCAAACGGAAAAAGTTAGTTATCGTCAAATTCTGGTCCGTGTCTGTCATTTCCTCAAGGTTCCCTACTCCCAAAAAATGCCGACAACGGAAATTGAAGCGGAAATCTATCTTCACCTCGTTAACAAAGCTTGGAAACGTCTCCCCCCATCGGAACAAAAATCCCTCTCGACTCAAATTCAAAAAGCGCTCGCGGATTCCCACACTCCCCAACCCTTACCGGTTCACCTACAACACAATCCCCTCGATATAGTCCTCAAAGGCAGTAGCGTCATCGCCATTAATTCTATCCTGAAACCGATTCTGCTCAAACATATCGCCGGGCAGTTCGCTCTCCATTTTGTCCGCTATCAAGGGGCAAAAACGGCCGTAGTCCAGGGTGGGGCAATTGTTAATCAAATCGCCCTACAAACGGCTAAACAGGGCATGACTAGGGCGGCAGCCCGCTATGGAGCGGTCAGAACCGTGTTAAGTTTGGTAGGACCGGCTCTATGGGGTTGGTTTATTGCTGATCTCGGTTGGAAAGCGATCGCCACCGATTACGGCCGGATTATCCCGACTATTTTTGCCCTTGCCCAAATTCGTCTGACTCGTGAGGATTGTTGGCAACCTGCCTAGCTTGACATCCTCGCCGCCCTAAAAGTGCGGCGATTCCTAAACCTCACGATTTAAGTTTCTGCTTCCACCACCGTCGCATACCACAGTTAAAAAACCATGTACTGTCTTACACAGAGTCCACAGACTTTCGCCCCATTTCAGA
>NZ_JADBTZ010000318.1:0-9752 GCF_020245885.1 Microcystis sp. M165S2
ACCCGAAATGGGTTGGTGACACTAGCCTTTGTCCAACGGTCAGTTCGCGTGTCACGACTACACATCTGATTTTCCGCTTACCAATCAGTTTAACACAAAGCCGTCCTAAAAGGACGGGGTTTTAACCCAAATTTTCGATAAGGTTGGTTAGGATTGACCATTGCCTTGGCACAAGGGACTAAAGACCTTGTTAGTCGGTGATTTCAGGCATTTGGCTGCCTATTTGCTGCCTAAACGTTTACACACTTATGAGAAACGCTATCAATCAACCAAGTTCGATCGCAAATCGCTATGATAGAATATTGGGTCTTTAATTTTCGCCCTCTCCTCCCTTTATGAAACTGCCTGTCGTCGCTATTATCGGTCGTCCCAATGTGGGCAAATCCACCCTCGTCAATCGTATCGCTGGAGATCAACAGGCGATCGTTTTCGATCAACCCGGGATTACCAGAGATCGCACCTATCAACCAGCTTTCTGGTGCGATCGAGATTTTCAAATTGTCGATACAGGAGGGCTAGTTTTTAACGATGACAGCGAATTTCTCCCTTTAATCCGCGAACAGGCTTTAATCGCCCTAGCAGAGGCAAGTGTGGCGATTTTTGTCGTCGATGGGCAAGGGGGAATTACCGCCGGCGATCGAGAAATTGCCGCTTGGTTACGACAGCAAAATGTACCGATACTTTTGGCCGTCAATAAATGTGAATCGGTGGAACAGGGTATCCTGCAAGCGACGGAATTCTGGGAATTAGCCATCGGTGAACCCTTCCCCATCTCGGCCATTCACGGCTCTGGTACAGGAGAACTACTCGATGCGGTGATTAAATATTTGCCACCCGCGGCGGAAATTCCCGAAAATGAAGAAATTAAAGTGGCAATTATCGGTCGTCCTAACGTGGGTAAATCCAGTCTCCTCAATGCTTTAACCGGACAACAACGGGCGATCGTTAGTCCGATTTCGGGAACCACCAGAGACTCGATCGATACTTTAATTGAACGAGAAGGACAGGTTTATCGGTTAATTGACACCGCTGGCATTCGCCGTAAGAAGAATGTGGACTATGGAGCCGAATTTTTCAGTATTAACCGTGCTTTTAAGGCAATTCGCCGGTCTGATGTGGTACTATTCGTCATCGATGTGCTAGATGGTGTCACCGAACAGGATTTAAAATTGGCAGGACGAATCATTGAAGAAGGGCGCGCGGTGGTGCTAGTAGTCAATAAATGGGATGCGGTGGAGAAAGACACCTACACTATCAATACTTATACCAAAATGCTCCAAGATCGGCTGTATTTTATGGATTGGGCAGAAATGATCTTTGTCAGTGCCATGACGGGGCAAAGAGTCACCAAAATCCTCGAATTAGTCGATATTGCCGCCGAATCTCACCGTCGTCGCGTCAGTACCTCGGTAATCAACGATGTGATCGAAGATGCGGTGAAGTGGCACAATCCCCCCACCACCAGGGGCGGAAAACAGGGGAAACTATACTATGGCACGCAAGTATCGAGTCACCCCCCCACGATCGCCCTTTTTGTTAACGATCCCCAGCGCTTTAATGATAACTATCGCCGTTACATCGAAGGGCAATTCCGGCAACAGTTAGGCTTTAAAGGAACCCCGATCCGCTTAATCTGGCGCGGCAAACCGGCGCGAGAAGTGGAAAAAACGGTTAATAGAGCCACCAAGGTCTAATTTATGGATTTATTGCGAAGTTTGCCCATCGGTCTTTATCTCGATCAACCGATTACCCGACTACATCAACTAGATGCCAGGGTAAAATTTATCTGGTTAATGGCTTTTTTAGCAGCACCTTTATTAGCTAATGCTTGGTGGCGTTTAGCTTTGGTGGGATTGTTAATGTTGTTAACCCTGCTGGCACCTATTCCCCCCCGCGTCTGGCGGCAACAGATGGGCTGGCTGATATTTTTAGCGATTATCGTCTTTCTGATTACCGCTATCACTCCCGATGGTTTAGCGGTGAGTATTCAGCCGCGTTTACCCGATGAAGGGCTGAATTTACCGCCAGCAAGTGATTATCAGTATGTTTTATGGGATAGAGGTCGTTTATTTGTTACCCGACGTTCTTTGGAATTAGCAGTGAGAATTAGTACCTTAGTTTTTACTTTAATTTATAGCACTAATCTCTTTTTGTTGACGACAGCCCCGGAAGAAATTACCGAAGGTTTAGAGAATTTAATGAGTCCTTTACGGCGATTTCATGTGCCGGTGACGGAAATTTCTCTGACTCTGACCCTGTCTTTGCGCTTTATTCCTCTGGTTTTAGAAGAAGTCCAAAATCTAGCTAGGGCAGTGCGAACTAGGGCGATCGATTGGCAAAAATTAGGGATTAAAAGAAGTTTAAACGTCTGGTTAACAGTAGTGGAAAAATTACTAGATAATTTGCTTTTGCGCGCCGAACAAATAGCGATCGCTATGGAGGTTCGCGGTTTTACCAGTCCCAATCAGCATCAAGTGCGCTGGCACCAATTACAGTTAAGATGGGCTGATTTTATCGCTTTATTTTTGTTAATTCCCTTTTGGGCAGCCCGATTAGTTTGGGGTGGTTTATAGCAGTTATCAGTTATCAGTTAATAGACCGGGTATCGCCCCCGAATATCAAGGAAAAATTTTTGAGCGAGATCAAACCGAAAATACAGACATAGGTCTATCAATTGTCAAAAAAATTCTTGATAATCAAGGAGAGAGAATTTGGATAGAATCCCGCTCAGGTGAAGGAGCAAGTTTTTATTTTACTTGGCATAAAAATTCTCCTAGTTAGCTTATAATTAATCGTGCAAAATTGAATACTAAATCCTGTGGAAAAGGTATAGCAGAGTAGGGAGAAGCGATTTTTGCTCCCCTTGTCCCTTCCGTCGGCAAACCCCGGCGTTTTTTCTATCTTAACAAAACTCAACTTTGAGAAAATTGTCGGAAAAGAGATATTAGCTCAGAAAGCGATTATACTCAATGATCGAAGACTATTGGCTGGCGATCGATGAACCAAGACAACGAGATTAGTCATTTACTAGACCTCATGCCTGCTTCGGGACGGATGATGACGCGCATTGTCAGCAAACCCGAAAGCACCAAGGTAATCGAAACTAATTTTCCCCTGCCTTGGCAAAGAGGGGTCAGACCAATTCAAATTAATTTTGACCTCTGGCGGCAATTATCAAGATCCCAACGGGATCTAGTCTTGTTACGGGCCGTCTCTGTTTTAACGGCAGTAAAATGGTTTAAACCCGATCTCGATCGAGTAATTGCTCTAGCTGGTATCATCGGTTTAACCGTGGAAACCCTGCAAACCGATGCCGTCGGTATGGCAGTAGCAGGGGGTTTAACTGCCTTGGCAATTAACCGGATTTGGCGGGAAAAACGCAGCCCCCAACGGGAATTAGAGGCAGATGAAGCGGCCCTAAAAGTGGCCGTTAGACGCGGTTACACGGAAACCGAGGCCGCTAAGGGTTTATTATCGGCTATTGAGACTATAGCTGAAATTGAGGGGCGATCGAGTCTCAATTTTAACGAGTTATTGCGCTGTCAAAATCTGAAAAAATTAGCCAATCTCTCCTTTGTTGGTGTTCCCGATCAGGTGAGACAATCTTAAAGTCAGTTGTTTTGGCTATCAGCTTTCTTTTTACCGATCGCTGATTACTGACTACTAATTACTTAAATCCCTAACCTTAAAATAACTACTATAAAAATATTTTTCCCCTTGCTCAATGGCTGCAATTGACTCTTTAGAAAAAGCCTTAAAATATCACTTTGGCTACGATCAATTTCGACCGAATCAACGCCAAATAATTGAGGCTGCTTTAAATAATCAGGATTTATTAGTAATTATGCCTACCGGAGGCGGTAAATCTCTCTGTTTTCAGCTGCCTGCTTTAATCAAAAAAGGGGTGACGGTGGTGGTTTCTCCTCTAATTGCTTTAATGCAGGATCAAGTAACTGCCTTAGCTGATAATGGCATCGGGGCAACATTTCTCAATAGCACTTTAAACGCTAAACAAGTCAGAGAAAGAGAATCTTTAATCCTACAAGGAAAAA
Source organism: Microcystis sp. M165S2 (assembly GCF_020245885.1). Classification (NCBI taxonomy): domain Bacteria; kingdom Bacillati; phylum Cyanobacteriota; class Cyanophyceae; order Chroococcales; family Microcystaceae; genus Microcystis; species Microcystis sp. M165S2. The sequence goes on from NZ_JADBTZ010000318.1 coordinate 4,053, forward strand.
TTAAACTGTTATATGTGGCTCCAGAAAGATTATTATCGCCTAGTTTTTTAGATTTTTTAGCTGTTATTGATAATTACCTCGGTTTAGCCTGTTTAGCGGTAGATGAGGCACACTGTGTCTCCGATTGGGGTCATGATTTTCGCCCTGAATATCGACAAATTAAACAAGTTCGTCAACGCTTTCCCTCCGTGCCAATTCTGGCTTTAACTGCCACCGCTACCCAACAGGTTAGAGAAGATATTATCCAACAATTAGGATTGCGAGATACTTCCATTCATATTGCTAGTTTTAATCGTCCTAATCTTTATTATGAAGTTCAACCTAAAACCAGTAAATCTTATCAGCAATTGTATCAATATATTAAAGGACAAAAAGGAGCAGGAATAGTTTACTGTATCAGCCGCAAAACCGTCGATAAAGTTGCAGAACAGTTACAAAAAGATGGTATTAATGCCCTACCCTATCACGCCGGTATGGAGGATCGGGAAAGAAGTAAAAATCAAACCCGTTTTATTCGGGATGATGTGCAGATTATGGTGGCAACAATTGCCTTCGGTATGGGGATTAATAAACCCGATGTGCGCTTTGTCATTCATTACGATTTACCCCGCAATTTAGAGGGATATTATCAAGAATCTGGCCGTGCGGGTAGGGACGGAGAACCAGCTAAATGTACCCTCTTTTTTAGCTTTGCAGATGCCAGAAAAATTGAGTATTTTATTAACCAAAAAACCGAGCAAAATCAACAACAGAAAGCTCGTCAACAATTGCGACAGGTGTTAGATTATGCTGAAGGGACTGAATGTAGAAGATCGAGCGTACTAGGTTACTTTGGAGAAAGTTTTGCGGGTAACTGTGGTAACTGTGATAACTGTCGGAATGGTACAAATAACCAAGATTGGACGATCGAAGCACAAAAATTTTTATCCTGTGTGGCGCGGACGGGACAGAAATTCGGTATGATGCACATAATCAACGTACTGAGGGGAGGAAAAGGTGAAAGAATCATCCAATATCAACATCATTTATTATCTACTTATGGCATCGGTAAAGATAAAACTGTGCAGGAGTGGAAACGTTTAAGTCGTTCCCTTGTCCAGCAAAATCTATTAGTAGAAACTGAAGACGATTTTAGAATCTTGAAACTTAATCAACACAGTTGGGAAGTGATGCGGAAACAACGTTCCGTATTTATTGCCGTCCCCCAAAAAGCTAACGGTCAAATCTTGGGAGACGACAATCCCAATACGCTGGAAAGTGATTTATTATTCGATCGCTTGCGGCAACTGCGGAAAAAAATTGCCGATAGTCAAGGGGTGCCTCCCTACGTTATTTTCCATGATTCTAGTCTGCGTTTGATGGCCCAATCAAAACCCCGGAGTTTAGGGGAGTTTCGTCAAATTTCTGGAGTAGTACAAAGCAAAGTACAACAGTATGGGGATATATTTATAGCGGCAATTAATGATTTTTGTCAGGATAGTCTTCCCTCTACTCAATTGCTCACTCTCCAATACTATCAAGATGGGTTGACTGTGGAAGAAATCGCTCGCAAAAGAAGCTTAAAGGTCTCAACAATCTATGAACATTTAGCTAAATTGCTGGAAGCGGGTTACGAAATTGATATTAATCAGTTAGTCTCTAAAAATAAACAGGAATATATTCGTTTAGTGATCAAAAAAGTGGGCGATCGATCCCTGAAAACTCTCAAAGAAAATCTGGGAGATAATTATAGTTATGAGGAAATTAAATTAGTTGTTGCTTGGCAAAGACGACCCCGGCAATAAGGGCAGAGGAACTCTTTTGATGCAACCCGCCACTTTACAGGCAATAGGCAATAAATAATCAGTTTTTAATAACCGGATTTAGTATTACAATCAGTGGGTTAATCGGCTCAAAAATTGCTTTTTCTGGGGTTGAAAATGTTTCAACCCCGATTTTTATCATCCAGGAAAAATAACTTCTAGGGGAGCGGGAATCATCTCGCTACGAAAGTCGAGAATCTGGACTAGGATTAAATAGGCAACGGCGATTAAAATCGAAATTGCTCCCGTGATAATGGCGATAATTTTAGCAGAATTCATATAGTTAAACGATAATTTCCTGAGATTATTGATCTATTCCCGCAAAAGCTACCGAAATTTATTCTCATCTACGATTGCGAGCCTAAACAATTTAAACTGAATATATCTTACAGCACAATTATCCGAGGCGATCAAGAGGAGGAAAATCTTTACCGAATGAAGGTTAGTTACGGTTAAAGAGATTTTGCCATCAGTTCCACGAAAGAATAGGGTTTATCAGCTAGGAGAACATTCAGAATTTTGACTAATCCCGAACTGAGGTTCAGGTTGAAACCCAGTTTGACAGGAGATAGTTCTTGTGGCTCAAGACATAGACTAAAATCTATGGTCAAGCTTAAGATTATTTGTTAATTGAATCTATGCAACCAGCAAAACCCTTGCTATAATCGACAATATATGGTAATAGACCAATTCCATCCACTGCATCGGCATCCTCAAAGTTGATCAACCTCGCTTTGTTTTAAGGTAGGCTAAGGCCTGCCTTAATTTTTATCGGTGATCAGTAACCAGTAAGCAGAAAATTGCCATTTAATACCGAATCAGCGATCAGACTGTCCACGGAAAACTCAAATCTGATCACTGGTGACTGATAACTGATCTGATCCCCTAGCGTGATAAGCTGAGTATTGGCTAATTTTACAAAAAATTAAGACTTTCCCCTTGTGGGAGTTATCAGCTAAAACCCAGAGTAGACATAAACAATGGTAGCGACAACAGAAACTAACGTTGGTAAAATCGTCCAGATCATCGGTCCTGTCATCGATGCCGAATTTCCCAGTGGCAACCTGCCCCGTATTTATAATGCCTTAACCGTAAAAGGAACCAACTCCGCCGGTCAAAATTTATCCGTTACTTGTGAAGTACAACAGTTACTCGGTGACAACCAAGTGCGCGCCGTTGCCATGAGTACCACCGATGGTTTAGTGCGCGGTATGGATATCGTCGATACTGGCGCAGCGATTAGCGTTCCCGTGGGTAAATGCACCCTCGGTCGGATTTTTAACGTTCTTGGTGAACCCGTGGACGAAAAAGGACCGGTTAACGTCATCGAAACCTCTCCTATTCACCGTCCCGCTCCCAAATTAGTTGACCTTGAAGTAACACCGACGGTTTTTGAAACTGGTATCAAGGTGATTGACCTGCTCACCCCCTACCGTCAAGGGGGCAAAATCGGCCTCTTTGGGGGTGCTGGTGTGGGCAAAACCGTCATTATGATGGAATTAATCAACAATATCGCCATTCAACACGGTGGTGTCTCGGTTTTTGGCGGTGTGGGTGAAAGAACCCGCGAAGGAAACGACCTCTACAACGAGATGATCGAATCGAAGGTAATCAACGCTGATAACCCCGAAGAATCGAAAATCGCCCTCGTTTACGGTCAGATGAACGAACCCCCCGGAGCGAGAATGCGCGTCGGTCTCTCCGCTTTGACCATGGCCGAATACTTCCGCGATGTCAACAAGCAAGACGTACTCTTATTTATTGATAATATCTTCCGTTTCGTGCAAGCTGGTTCGGAAGTATCGGCGCTCCTCGGTCGGATGCCTTCTGCGGTAGGATACCAACCCACCCTCGGCACTGACGTAGGCGACCTGCAAGAGCGGATTACCTCCACCAAAGAAGGATCGATCACTTCCATCCAAGCAGTCTATGTACCCGCGGATGACTTGACTGACCCCGCTCCCGCTACTACCTTCGCTCACTTGGACGGAACAACTGTACTATCCCGTGGTCTGGCTTCCAAAGGTATCTATCCGGCAGTAGATCCCCTCGGTTCCACCAGCACCATGCTACAGGCCGATATCGTCGGTGATGAACACTACGGCACCGCTCGCGCCGTCCAATCTACCCTGCAACGCTATAAAGAGTTACAGGACATCATCGCTATTCTCGGTTTAGACGAATTGTCGGAAGAAGATCGTCTCATCGTTGACCGCGCTCGCAAAATTGAGCGTTTCCTCTCGCAACCTTTCTTCGTGGCCGAAGTGTTCACCGGTTCCCCGGGTAAATACGTTACCCTCGCTGATACGATCAAAGGCTTCCAGATGATCCTCAAAGGTGAACTCGATAGCTTACCCGAACAAGCGTTCTATATGGTCGGCAATATCGATGAAGCGATCGCTAAAGGCGAAAAACTCAAAAAAGGCTAATTAAAAGTCAGTAGTAACCGCTAAACGCGGTTACTTAACCCAGAAATCTGCCAAAATTATCGTTATTATCACCCATGAGCATTACAGTACGGGTTATTACACCCGATCGCATTGTCTGGGATAACGTGGCCGAAGAAGTAATCCTACCCAGTTCCACGGGACAATTAGGTATTCTTAGCGGTCACGCTCCTTTATTAACTGCCCTGAATATTGGCGTAATGCGAATTCGACCGGGGAAAGACTGGGAAAATATCGCGGTTTTGGGCGGTTTTGCCGAAGTCGAAAATAATGAGATCAAAGTCCTCGTTAATGGGGCGGAATTAGGCTCAAAAATCGATAAAGAAAAAGCTCGCGCCGAATACGAACAGGCCCAAACCCGTCTCGATGAAGTCAGTAAAGGGGATGACCGTCGCAAAACTATCCAAGCGCAACAATCATGGCGCAAAGCTCGCGCTAGATACCAGGCCGCTGGCGGTTTAGTCTCGGTTTAAACCAAACCAAATCAAATTAAAGCAAAATCGGGCGGGTTTATATAAACCTACCCGATTCTTTTTCAGTTATCAGTTATCAGTTATCAGTTATCAGTTATCAGATTTGAGGCTTCAGTGAATGATGTTAAGTAGGTGGGTGGAATTAAATATAAGATGAACGTAGGTTGGGTTGAAGCATGAAACCCAACGCCCGATTATGTTACGAAGTGCGCTAACCCATCCTACAAATAATTGTGCCTCCCTACTTATTGAGAAGTCGCTGTTCTCCTCCTGATCGGTGATCACTGAAAACGTTTCCTGTTTTCCGTTGCCTAAAACTGGAGATTTTGTCGCTCCCCATTAAGATAACTGCTATAAATTAATTACTACCACTAAAAACAACTTCGGGGAATTTTAACTGTGCATCGGCCATGGGGATTTGTCGGCCTTGATTGCGTAACTCTTGCCAAAAATTAATTACTTCTGTGGCTTTGTTGAGAACATCAACGCGATCGGACTCATCAATCCAGTGTTTTGCTTCTAACTCCTCTTGCAGTTGCTGCCAAGCATCATTGCGCGGCCAGAAAAAATAAGCGGTCAGGGGGCTAGTTCCTTTGCCGACCACCTGATCTACAGCGATCGCTACGCTCTGATCTAACCACAATACTTTTAAAATAAACTTTGATTCGGAACTGACTGTCATTGTTAATCGTTAATCCTACAATTCTCCATTATATCATCTTTTGACTCAATTTTCCGCAGTCAGTTTTTAACTATTTTTTCCTATTTTTTCGCTAATAACCGCTTTGACATCCTCGCCGCCGTAAAACGGACGGTGATTCCCAAACCTCACGATTTGGGTTTCTGCTTCTTTCCCTTGCGGGGTTTCGCACCTGCCTTAACAGATTTACTCTGTTCTGGTCTTATGGTCGCTCTACAGACTGACACCGCAAGTCCTGCGGCCAAAATGTTTTTACTAGCGTTAATATCTCGGTCATG
>NZ_JADBTZ010000319.1:0-3591 GCF_020245885.1 Microcystis sp. M165S2
TAGGGCATACCGGAACCTTTGGGCTAGATCCAATAAACGCTTGGGGAGAGAATACCTCTACTTTTTCAGAAGCAATTCTGTCTAAGCAAGTAATCTCTGTGAACCAAGAATCCCCGTCTCTTTAGAGCGGGGAGTGTCAACCGAGTCACTTTTTTCATTATTAACCACTTGACAAAGTGGCCACAGCAGTGGTATTGATTTAGGATAGGAAGTTTTCGGGAGTCAGTCGTCGGTCGTTCATACCAAATTAGCCTACACTTCATCTTGATAAGAAAGGCTATATTTTTTGCAGCTTCTTAGGGAAATTATGACCACTAATCCTCTTAACTCGCTCATTTTAGAGCAGATTAGTCTTATCTGTGAGCAATACTCGATCGAAAGTCCTATTCTCGAAGATTTTGCCGATTTTGTCATCAAAAATCACCGTAAAAAGTCGCCCAAACCATCGTTAACTAAATCAAAAACTACAGCCACCACTACCACAGGCCCAAAAGTTAAACCTTTAACTCTAACGCAACTTAAACAGGCAGTTTATGCCTATTTTGAGGTTAGCAATACCACAGAATTAAAAAAATCGAGTATGTTTCAAATGGCTACTAGAGCCTTTGATAATATCAATTTATCTCAGCGAGAAAGTTGGGAGGTTATCTACAGGAAATATATCGGTATTCTTCCCGAAGAAGATTACGAACAGGGGAAAGATTGTATCAACGGTATCAATATTTTTAAATACTTTCGTCCCTATCGTGTTTTCGATCTTGATCCAAACACTGCCAGCAAGGAAGACATTAAAAATGCCTATTATCGTCTTTCTAAGATCTATCATCCCGATAACCAAGAAACAGGAAACTCTCACATCTTTGATCGTTTGACTGTGATGTATAAGTCTATCACCACGGAGATAAAATAATTATGCCTCGCAAAAAAGAAATTTTTACTATCAGAGAAGCTGAACTAATTCAATGGCTTTCCATTTCTCATAAGAGATTGGATGAAATCGTTAGCTTTTTTGATGCTGATCCTAATGATGATTGGGATTTAGTTGAGGGTGACGATTATCAATTTGTCAATAAGGAGAAGAAACTCCGTAACTTTTCCCCTAAAGGTGCTTTTAAAATTGCTTCCTATATCGAGAAGAATGAAAAGCGAGGAATTTTCTACAAATTTAAAGAATTTTTTACTAAGCACGATCAAAAAATTCGTCGCTCTTTGGCACGAAAATTAATTTTTGCTGAACTCACTGACTCTGGCGAAATTCAAGTTTATCAAGGAGTGGCTATGATTCATAAACAGAGTTTACGGCGAATTTTAGAAACTAATGGAGCCAAGCTAAATAAAACCGTGAATCATCTTCAGCAAAGAACTGATAAACCTCTAGAATTAGGAGTAGATTTTTACGAAGATGAAAAAAGAGAGTTTTGGTTCTCCGAAAGTGGAATAGTGATGATTTCTAAATCCATGAGTGAAACTTTGACGAATAAATCGCGCCAAGAAATGTGTAAAATGATTGCAATGGAGTTTCCTCTTGCCTTTAAAGAAATTCAGGAACATCTAGATGACGATACCAAACAAAAAATCGAGATTGAAAAGGCTAAAAAACGAGCTAAAACTAGAGATAAAAACACTTGTCAGGTGACGGGGCAAAAACCGGATAAAGATGTAAAATTTAATCTCGCTGTCCATCATCTTTACTCTGTCCAGAAATATCCCCATCTAGCGACATTGGATCTGAATTTGGTGACTATTAAAGAAGAAATTCACCAAGAATTTCACGGTAACTTAGGGGGATTTCATCAACCTTGCACAATCGAGGATTTTATCGAATTCTTGCATATTTACTATCCCGAACATCAGGGCAATTTAGCCTTAAAACTTCAGAAAACTAAGAAAAAACTGGAAAAATTAGCCAAATAATCATTCAATTTCGGGGGGTGAATAGCTCCAAAGTGATTATCCATTTTTTTAGGGAAAGAACGACCAAATTTCATCCCGATCGATAATTAATTTATCTTGAGGTTTTGCCGAAACCCCGATCTGACGAGGAACAGCCGCATCTAAATCATTTGCAACTATTGTCAACTCCGCCCATAGTATATATGATAGTTGAACTCTAATTTAGGATATAGCTGGGTCTAGAGAGGATAATATGGATAAGATCAAGGTAGGATTGTTGTTTGGTGGTCGATCGGGAGAACACGAGGTATCTATCAATTCGGCTCGATCGATCCTGCAAGCTTTTAATTACCCCGAAAATCTTGACAAATACGCCGTTATCCCCTTCTATATCGATAAAAATGGCTGTTGGCATTCGGCAGCAACTGCTAGACAAATTTTAACCTCTGGGCAACCCCTAGCTATTGAGAGTGATATAAAAGTCAATATCTGGCAATTTCCCCCAGAAGTGAGCGAAATTGAGGTTTGGTTTCCAATTCTCCACGGACCGAATGGAGAAGATGGCACTTTGCAAGGATTACTCACTCTCATGCGGGTTGCTTTTGTGGGTAGTGGGGTCCTGGGTTCATGCCTAGGAATGGATAAAATTGCCATGAAAACTGCTTTTGCAGCCGCTGGATTACCCCAAGTTAAGTATAAGGCCGTAACCCGCTCGCAAGTGTGGTCAAATCCCTGTATTTTTCCGCAATTGTGCGATCAAATCGCCGAGGAAATAGGTTATCCTTGTTTTATTAAACCGGCTAATTTAGGTTCTTCGGTGGGTATTAGTAAAGCGCGCAACCGGCAAGAATTAGAGGCTGCTTTAGATAGTGCTGCTAGTTATGATCGACGGATTATTGTTGAAGCAGGAGTAACCGCAAGAGAAATCGAATGTGCGGTTTTAGGTAATGATAATCCCCAAGCTTCCTCGGTGGGAGAAATTACTTTTGATAGTGATTTTTATGACTATGAAACTAAATATACTGACGGGCGATCGAGTATGGTTATTCCCGCTAATATTCCTGATAAAATTGCTAATCAAGTGCGAGAAATGGCTGTAGAAGCATTTAAAGCTGTGGATGCTGCGGGATTGTCGCGGGTGGATTTTTTCTATGTGGAAAAGACTGGGGAAGTGTTTCTCAATGAAATTAATACTCTGCCGGGGTTTACTAATTTTAGTATGTATCCCCAACTCTGGAAAGCCACCGGTTTAGAGTTTGATAAATTGGTCGATAAGTTAGTAAAATTAGCCTTAGAAAGACAGGAAAAATAAGGTTAAATTACCAACATTTCTAGGATAGGAATTACCTAGCCTAGAGATATTGATCAATTAGATAGTTTCAGGATCAATGCCCAATTCTCGTAATTTTTGGGCTAATCTTTCCCTTTCCAAGATAGCTTGTTCTTTTTCGAGGATAGCCTGTTCCTTCGCTTCTCGTTCCTGTAATTCTGCTTCTGCGGCAGTTAGCACTAATTCACCCGTGGGGGTAAAGTAACGCAATTTCCTCTCAAAAATGCCTAAATAGGGTTTGCTGAATAAAGCTAAAAACCTTACAGGAAAAGGCTTTTAGCTAGATTGAGAGTCGCTCAGGTGCCCCTGAATCTGCTAAAATTACTCAAAACCCTTGCATCTTCTCTCCTTAGTACCAATGTATCGCA
>NZ_JADBTZ010000032.1:0-9723 GCF_020245885.1 Microcystis sp. M165S2
AAATCCTGATCTGGCAAGAGATTTAATTGATTAGTTCGCTCCAGATCGCAAACAATTGACAAAAATCGCAGTAATGTCTGTTTCTATAAGGGTTTCATCCCTTATAACCCTGTCCGTTGCATAAGACAAACCGAAGAGCCACAGTTTATCTCTTAAAATCTCCGGCTAATGCTCAACATTTGGAAGAAGCGATCGCAGAATATCAAGCAGGTAAAACACAAGAACATGATTTAATCGATGCGTAAGTTGGCTTGGGGTAGTAAAGCATGGAAAGATTATCTTTATTGGCAATCTTAGGACAAGAAAACCCTGAAAAGAATCAATCTGCTGATCCAAGATACTCTATCCAATCCCTTTGAAGGAATCGGTAAACCTGAACCCTTGAGAGAGAATTTGTCAGGTTTTTAGTCCCGTCGCATTGATGAAGCTAATCGTCTTGTCTATGTTGTCGATGATCATTATCTAACAATTATTTCCTGTCGCTATCATTACCAAGATTAGCTATTGCTGTAGGGTGCGTTCCCTAATCTGGCTCCTACTGCTGCACCGATAGATTTTGGGGAACGCACCATGCTAATTCATTCAAGCAAGTGATTGCCAGCTAACAACGCCTCTGCACACCGACTGCCGAGATTTAATCGGTTATGATGCTAGGGTTATCCCCACAGTGAACAGCAATCAGTGAACTGAAAACTCACATCTGATAACTGATAACTGATCACTGACTTCCCAACCCCTGCTATACAATGGTTTTTGACTTGTTTTTTGGAAGGGAACGCTAAACTATGTATTCGATCGATATTACCCTGAAACTCTCCCCCATCCCCATTTCCGTGCAGCGCAAGGAAGAAGCAGCAGCAGACGCTTTGTATCAAACAATTATTAACGCTATGCGATCGCCAAATCCGGAATTATTAGAATTAACCTGCGAAAAACAAACCGATAAAAAGGTGGCGGTTTTGAGCGATCAGATCAGTGCGGTGATTGTTTCACAAAAATCCGGGGCTGCCTCCACTGGTAGAGCGCCGGGGTTTGTCGCTTTAGCCACAGAATAGTTCTTTAATCAGTTATCAGTGAGCAGTAACCAGTAATCAGTGACAAGAAAACGGCAATCGCCTACATAACACTTTCCACTGAAAACTCAAAACTGATAACTGATAACTGATCAACTCATAATTATGACTATAAAAGTAAAAGACCTCTGCTTTAGCTGGCCGAATGGGAAATCAGTATTAAATGGCTGCTCTTTGCAAGTTCCCAGAGGAGAATTTTGGATGTTGTTGGGGACAAATGGCAGCGGTAAATCAACCCTGCTGCGGTTATTAGCGGGATTATTAAAACCTAGTCGCGGGGAAATAGAGATACCTAACCCCCTCGGTTTTGTTTTTCAAAATCCCGACCATCAGTTAGTTATGCCAACAGTGGGGGCAGATGTGGCTTTTGGGTTGGTATCCGAGGGTTTATCCACGCCGGCAATTCGGGCGCGGGTGCGGGAATCCCTAGGGGCGGTGAATTTATTAGAAATGGAAAAACGACCGATCTATGCTCTCAGTGGCGGACAAAAGCAAAGAATCGCCATTGCGGGGGCTTTAGCTCGTCATTGCGAGGTTTTGCTCTTTGATGAACCCACCGCCCTTTTGGATGGGGATACCCAGTTAGAATTAGTCTCTCAAGTGCAGAAATTGGTCAAAAACCGGGGGATTACGGCCCTTTGGGTGACGCATCGCCTGGAGGAATTGGATTACAGCGATGGGGCATTTTTGTTAGAGGGGGGCAAGGTAACGGATCAGGGAAATGCCCTAGAATTAAAAGCGAGATTATTGGCAAGTGCGGCGGTTGAATCTTAAATTTTTTGTTAATATCATTAGGATGCTGTTTTTTAGAACTGCCTTTAATGCCACACCAATCACTCTCAAAGCCATGGTTAATTCCTCTGATCGTTCCCTTCTGCTGGTTGACGGCTACAACGTCATCGGCGCTTGGCCGTCCCTGAAAAAAATTAGCGATCGCCACGGTCTCGAACCGGCGCGAGACAAGTTAATTGAAACCTTAATCGGTTACACCCACCATCAGGGTTATCAAACCCAAATCGTCTTCGATTCCTACCTTCAAGATACCCCCGGCAGCCAGGAACGCTACACTAACCATTTATCGGTTTATTTTACCGCTCACGCTCAAACCGCCGACACCTATATCGAGAAAACCTGCGCTGATTTTTGGCACGATCGCGCCCCTGCTATCGGACGGATTATCGTCGCTACCTCTGATAATGCCCAAAAAATGACGGTTATGGGTTATGGGGCCCAGTGGATTTCCGCTCAACGTCTGGAAATCGAGGTGGATTTAACCGGTCGTCGTCTGAGACAATCCCAGAGTTCTTCTCAAAGTCCCAAAGGGCGTTTTTTATTCCATTCTCTCGATGCTAAGGTGCAACAGAAATTAGAGAAAATGCGCCACGGAATTAGTTATCAAAAACCTTGACAAATTACCTCAAATATGTATCGACAAAAATCCCCCTTAGAGGCACAGGTAACTGTGTCTCTAGGTTTTTAAAGGTCAGTTGCGGTCTGGGGGATTTTGTCAAAAGCTGGCCCCTCTAAACCACTGGTGTCACAGTTGCAATTCTGCTAAACCTAAATAATAAATTCCCGTGGGTGTCACTTGGAAGCGACAGGGTAAAACTTTGACTCCTTTAGCCACTGCTTGACGCAATAACTGCCCGTATTTAGTATCCTTACTATCCCCCGGAGCAAACCGGTCACAATCACCCCGATTAATAAAGTAGAGCATAATCGCCTCCGCTGCCGGCAATAAAGCCATTAATTCCTGTAAATGCTTCTGTCCCCGCGTGGTGACAGTATCGGGAAAAAGTGCCGTTTCTCCCTGATTCCAAGTGGTATTTTTGACCTCGATATAGGTGAGGGATTTATCACCATGGGTCAAAAGAAAATCAATTCTACTGCGATTATTTTGACCGTAGGCCACTTCCGATCGCACCTCGGTGTCATTTTTGACCAAATCGGGAAAAACTCCTTGCAACAGGGCATTTTTCACCACCTGATTGGGAAGATTGGTATTAACTCCCACCCAAGTCTCTCCCAGTTGAATCATCTCCCAGGTATAAGCTAATTTTCGCTTCGGGTTATCACTGCGAGAAAGATAAACCGGTTGACCCTCTACACATACATCCGTCATCGGTCCGGTATTAGCGCAATGGGCCGTAATTAATTCTCCGTTGTCCAGTTGTATCTCGGCAAAAAAGCGTTTGTAACGTTTAATTAAAATACCCTTGACAAGAGAAGGATAAGTGTGAACCAACAAGGGAGTCATTAAATTTTCGCCACGGAAAAAAACAGCGTGTTCTTTTGATATTAACGCGAGTTTTAGCGGAAAATAGCTTATAGTTTCAGAAGAATTGTCCCAAAGTTTCTAAGTCTAGATTAAGAGGAAAACTACCTTGAAATAGGTTTGTTCAGTCTGTGGCTACGAATACGACCCAGAAATCGGCGATCCTGACAACGATATACCCCCCAACCCCTAACCCCTAACCCCTAACCCCTAACCCCTAACCCCTAACCCCTAACCCCCAACCCCCAACCCCTATTCCCGAAAAACTGATAACCGCTCAGGTACAATAAAACCTTGAGGCTTAATAGACATTGAGATTATGGGTAACACTTTCGGACGACTATTTCGGGTTTCCACTTTTGGAGAATCTCACGGGGGTGGGGTAGGAGTGGTTATCGATGGTTGTCCCCCGCGCTTAGAAATTTCCGAAGAGGAGATTCAAATCGATTTAGACCGTCGCAAACCGGGACAAAGCAGAATCGTGACCCCGCGTCGGGAAAATGACATTTGTGAGATAATTTCGGGCGTTTTTGAAGGCAAAACCCTCGGTACACCGATCGCTATTTTAGTGCGGAATCAGGATGCTCGTTCGCAAGATTACAACGAAATGGCTGAAAAATTCCGACCTTCCCATGCGGATGCCACCTACGAAGCAAAATACGGCATTCGCAACTGGAAAGGAGGAGGCAGATCTTCGGCCCGGGAAACCATCGGCCGGGTGGCCGCAGGAGCGATCGCTAAAAAAATCCTTAAATCTGTCTATAATGTCGAGATTATCGGCTATGTGAAGCGAATTAAAGATATTGAGGCAATCATCGACCCCAACACCGTCACCCTCGACGAGGTGGAAAGTAATATAGTGCGTTGTCCCAACGAGGAAACGGCCGCCAAAATGATCGCCCTGATTGACCAAATTCGCCTGAATAAGGACTCGATCGGCGGTGTGGTGGAATGTGTAGCCAGAAATGTGCCGAAAGGTCTAGGAGAACCCGTTTTTGATAAGCTAGAAGCCGATTTAGCTAAGGGGATGATGTCCTTACCCGCGAGTAAGGGATTTGAAATCGGATCGGGATTCGCGGGAACCTTCTTAACCGGCAGCGAACACAATGACGAGTATTTTATCGATGATAACGGGGAAATTCGCACCACTAGCAATCGTTCGGGAGGCATCCAAGGGGGAATCAGTAACGGTGAAAATATTATTATCCGCATCGCTTTTAAACCCACCGCGACTATCGGTAAAGAACAAAAAACCGTGACGCGCACCGGGGAAGAAACCACCCTGGCAGCCAAAGGAAGACATGATCCTTGCGTTTTACCCCGGGCCGTCCCTATGGTGGAAGCGATGATGGCTTTGGTATTATGCGATCATCTGCTCCGTTTTCAGGGACAATGTACGGTTAGCGATCGCTTTTTCTAAACCTTTACCCGCGATGAAATTTTTATTCCTTCATTCCAATTTTCCCGCCCAATTTCGCCATTTAATCACGGTTTTGGCTCAAGACCCTGGAAATCAAGTGATTTTCGGCACTACCAGGCAAGAGGGAGAGATACCGGGGGTAAAAAAATTTATTTACAAGGAAAGTCGCGCTGTTTCTCCCCAAACCCATCATTATGTCCGTCCCTTGGAAAGTGCGGTTTTACAAGGTCAAGCGGTTTATGGTGTTTGCCAACAACTGAAAAATCAAGGATTTTATCCCGATATTGTCTATGCACATTCTGGCTGGGGGCCGGGTCTATTTATCAAGGATATTTTCCCGAAAACTAAGTTTTTAGCTTATTTTGAATGGTTTTATCATGCCCATGGTTCCGATGCTGATTTTGATCCGGCGGACCCCCTTAATGCTGATGCCGAGGCCCGGATTAGAATTAAAAATGCGCCAATCCTCATCGATCTGGTCAGTTGCGATCGAGGTTTATCGCCGACTATCTGGCAAAAACAACAATTTCCCAGCGAATTTCACTCGAAACTGACGGTTTTACACGATGGCATCGATACAGACTATTTCTGTCCCCGTCCCGATGTGCAGTTAGTGATTCCAGAGATAGGTTTAGATTTATCCGGTGTTAAGGAGATTGTCACCTATGCAACCCGGGGAATGGAACCCTATCGCGGTTTTCCCCAATTTATGACGGCTGTTTCCCTAATTTTAGCCCGTCGGCCTAACTGTCATATCGTAATTGTCGGGGAGGATCGGGTTGCTTATGGGAAAACTCTACCGGACGGCAAAACCTATAAACAATTGATGTTAGAAAGCCTTTCTTTGGATTTATCCCGGGTGCATTTTACCGGTTCTCTGCCCTACGGTCAATATAAACAGGTTTTACAGGCATCGGCCGCCCATATCTATCTTACTCGTCCTTTTGTGCTTTCTTGGTCAATGTTAGAGGCTATGGCCATGGGTTGCGTCGTGATTGGTTCCGATACTCCCCCCGTGCGAGAATTAATTACTGATGGGGAAAATGGTTTATTAGTGGATTTCTTTTCTCCTCAACAAATAGCCGATCGCGTCGATGAAGTGTTAAATTATCCCCAGGGTTGGCAAAATCTGCGTTTAAATGCCAGGGAAACTATCAAGCAACGCTACGACCTCAAACAATGTTTACAGGATCATCTAGACTGGTTATTGAGTTGATTTTTCAGTGATCAGTAATCAGTGAACAGTAATCAGTGAATAGTAAACAGTAATCAGTGAAAAGAAAGCTGCGAACTTGCCAGGTAATTAGTCACCGCAATAAGGACAGCCTTATTGAGAATGACTAAACATAGAAGTATTACCGGGTAAGGGTTTCTCAATCAACATATATGAAATACTTATACTAAATCCAGTTATTAAAGACTGATTATCTATTCCTCCTTTTGCCTCTTGCCTATCCTGATATGTAGCCTATGCTCAACGGATTTAGTATAATATCGCTATTAAATTCTTTCTCTTACAATCCTAATTCCTTCCCAAGCAGGAATATTACCCGCTCGTCTTTCTTCTAATAATACGGAGGCGATGAAACGGTTAAAAACTTGTTCCCTTTTGATAGAATATTGAGAATTTAATTCTCGGCATTCTGCAACTGTTAAGTTAACCTGATCTAATAATTCTTCATTTTTAGATGCTGCTTCGTAAATATCTGGGAATAGATACCAAGCAATACCGATCTTATTTACAAGTTGCTGCCATGAGGATAAATTGTAAATATAGGGATAAAGCGTTTGAATTTTAAGAGAACTTAGATAATCTTCAACAATCAAAGATATACCATCGGTAGGGTCGAGATTTAAATTGAGTCTAATTCTACAATAACTAATATAATCAGCGACATAAAACAAGAGAAACCCAAGCACAAGCACAGGCCCAAGCACAGGCCCAAGCACAGGCCCAAGCACAGGCTCAAGCACAGGCCCAAGCACAAGCACAAGCACAACCACAAGCACAAGCACAAGCACAAACACAAGCACAGGCACAAGCACAAGCACAAACACAAGCACAGGCACAAGCACAAGCACAGGCACAAGCACAAGCACAAGCACAAGCAAATACACATACACAAGCACAAGCACAGGCTCAAGCTTAGTCCAAAATGGCAACAATTTATATAGCGAAAATTGATATAAAAATTGACCAATCATGCCATCCATTACTTTACCAAGTTTCTCTTTTGAAAAAAACAAGATTTTCTCTTTAATCTTTAGCCACTTTTCTGGCTCTAAATAAACCATTCTTGATGTCAAGTTTTCCTGACACCAGTAACCGACTAAATTTTCCTCCTCTGTTTCCATTTCTAAAAATTCCTCAGCTTCTTGTAGAGTAGGAATTCTATACTTAAATTCTGGTTTAAAATGCTGTGGATGTTGGGTTAACCATTCACAAAACGCTTCAGCGTCACTTGCTTGCACACCAGTAATCGGCTTTAAAATATCTTCAGATACAACTGAATCGGTTTGCCAATCAAGAGGCTGATGATTTTTACCAAGTTTTTTCTTTTCATCAATAAATAGCTGATACTCTGCACAGGTAATATAGCTAGTATCAATGGCGATACTATCATCAAGAGGAATCAGCTTACTCAATCTTCTGGAGAGTTGAACATGAGCGAGTAACTCAAAATTGACTGTCTCTGTCATCGGTTTTCCCATCCTTGTATCCATAATTGATTAAACCTTTGTCTCACTTCTGGCGAACAACTTTTTCCCTCTTCTAAGCAATCCATTGCTAGACTTATTGAGGTAATATTAGGATTATTTATTGTCGCAAGAATTAGATTACTAATATCATTTTTTGCCGCATATAAACGAATTGTTTCCGCCCACCAATTATGATTTATGTTTTGAATCAATAAATCTTCTTGATTTAATTCTTGGATTTGAACTGAGGCTAAATATTCCTGAAAACTGAGGTGAGCAAAAATATAAAAACTGTCATCTTTTTTGGTCAATAAACCCGAAATTTTTTCAATATTCTCAAAAAAGTCTTCGGGTTTAACTTCCGTCTTAGCTACTGCTGCTAAAGAACTTTTGATAATTTCTTGACCTTGAGCTAAGGAAAACTCACGGATTCCCCTTTTCATTAACTCTAAAGCTAATACCTGTAATACTGCTTTTTTCTGAGTTAAATTTAGTTTAATCGAATCAGTCATTCCTTTAGCTTCTATTCGCCTTGTCAATAAGACCTCACAAATTTCTGCATACAATTCTACGCGATTTCCTGGCAACGCTCCTCGATTATCATGAACTGTAGCAATCATAGTTAATAATAAAGGATTGAGTGCCATTGCTGCTAAAGGAGCAGATTTTTTGATTCTCTGCATTAAATCATTAGCTTTTCTTTGTGCTTCTGCGCGTAAACCTGGATCTTCCTTTCGCACTTGACGCAATATTTCATTTTGTAAATACCAATTCTGAAAAAACCTTTCAACTTGTTTTAGGTTAAAAGACTGAACTTCGAGAAAAGTTCTAATTTGTTGTAACCATTCAGCTTGATAACCATGACGGCGCGAAGTGATAATAAAAGTAGTTTCAGGATAAACCTGCATTTGCTTGTCTATCCATTGACTAACCTGCTGGCGGTCACTTTCTTTGGCGATTTCATCTAATCCATCAAACATAATCAAGCATTTACCCTCTTTTAATTGCTCTTCAAACCATTGAAGCTGCGGATTGAGCTTGAGGGGTAATGTTGGGCTTTTTAATTGTTCAGTAATAATTTGTGCCAAACTAGATGATTCTTGATGGATAATCTCTTTACTAAGAGTATGAAGTATCAGTAATACCGGAATTAATTTAGGCGCTTTGCGATGCTGACGGCTTTGCTTGTTTTGAGCGTATGTTAGGGCGATATGCTTTAATAAAGTGGTTTTTCCTGAACCTGGTGCGCCTAAAATAGCAATGCGTTTATAAGCAGATTGTGTGGTAATTTGTGCTAAAAAATCCCAAATATTTTTTAAATTGCTTGTGGTTTCTTGTTGAGAAATAATAGCCGAAGATACCTTGTCTAGACTCTGAGGTAAAAATCGTAACTGGATATAGACATTTTCAAGATCGAGAATAAAGTTACCAGGTGTTTTTAAGCCTTGAGTTTGATAAGTACGATAGAGATAAACTAAAGTTTTATAATACTTTACTTGAAACTTTGCGGTTAATTGCCACCAAAATTGAATTGCGAAATTTTCCAGCCAATTAACAATTAAATCAGCCAGAGGATCCGTTTTCTGTTCCAATCTTGTTTCTACTTTATCGAAAACTAGGTTAATAACATTTTTGGCAAATTTTCCTCCAATCGCCAGAAAAATAACAGCGATACTGACCAATCCTGATACACTAGCTTCTATCCATTGCCCATTGCGAAGAAAATTGATAGTTACAGCAATTCCCACTCCTCCACTAGGCAATCCAGCCAATTTGAGGATAGTTTCAATTCTTCTTTGTCTTGCTGCTCGACGTTCCGTAATCCTTGCGTCCAGTTGAGACAGGGAGGATTGTTCTGATTCAGGTCCGATTTCTGGCATTGTCAATACGATTTAAATAAACCCTTTACCTACTAAATTTATCCTAAAATTTAGCATATAATACAGTAGTAGGGTGGGCAGTTACCTTACCAAAAGGGGGAATGTTGTGGAACTCGTTATCCCAGAAGAATCCTCGTTGAGAAAAAACCGATGGAACAACTGACCTTTCAACTGCAAGGATTGCGCTGTGCTGACTGTGAGTCCACTTGAGAGGAAATACTGCACTATTCTTATGATAAGCTAAAACGCACTTAAACCACCTAAAATAGAAATAGTAACTTGAGAAAAATTCTACTTATGCCAGCTAAAGATTTCCTAGATTTAGAAGAAAAGAAAAACTTACAAAAAGCTCTTAAAGAAGAAGAAAGAGCAGAA
>NZ_JADBTZ010000320.1:0-4874 GCF_020245885.1 Microcystis sp. M165S2
CTGCCCACAAATAAAATTCAGAGCCGTCCGGGCAGTCGGCAGACGTTAAACTAAAACGCTTGTGGATTCGGTCTGACGGGGGCATAGTCTTCCGATTGTGTCTAGTTAAGAGGAGTAGAAGCAAGAATCTCCCGTCACAGCCTAGCTTGACGGCGAGAGTGTCAAGTCTAATCGCGCAGGAGTTCCCCAGTGAGTCCAGAAACCCTTTTAGAACCAACCCTAGTTGATCCCACTCCCAATTTAAACCCGAATCAACCCTTCGATCGAGATAGTTTTAACAGCTATGTGATGAATACTTATGGTCGCTTCCCTATTGCGATCGCCAAAGGGTTAGGCTGTCTTCTCTGGGATACTTCCGGTAAACAATACCTTGATTTTGTTGCGGGAATTGCCACCTGTACCCTCGGTCACGCACACCCCGCTTTAATTGCAGTGGTTAGCCAGCAAATCCAAAAACTCCATCATGTCTCGAATTTATACTATATTCCCGAACAAGGGGAACTAGCTAAATGGATTGTCGATCATTCCTGCGCTGATAAAGTCTTTTTCTGTAATTCTGGTGCGGAAGCGAACGAAGCGGCGATTAAATTAGTACGAAAATATGCCCATACGGTGCTAGATTTCCTCGAACAGCCGGTTATTTTAACCGCTCACGCTAGTTTTCACGGTCGGACTTTAGCTACCATCACCGCAACCGGTCAACCGAAGTATCAAAAAGACTTTGAACCCCTGATGCCGGGGTTTGCCTATATTCCCTATAATGATATCGAAGCGGTAGAAAATGCGATCGCTGATCTCGATGAGGGTAATCGTCGGGTGGCTGCGATTATGTTGGAACCCTTGCAGGGTGAAGGGGGAGTTCGTCCAGGGGATATCGAATATTTCCAACGTTTACGGCAAATTTGCGACGAAAATAACATTTTGCTTGTCTTTGATGAAGTACAGGTGGGAGTCGGAAGAACTGGTAAACTCTGGGGTTATGAGAATTTAGGAGTAGAACCGGATATTTTCACTTCTGCTAAGGGTTTAGCGGGTGGTATTCCCATCGGTGCGATGATGTGCAGAAAATTCTGTGATGTGTTTGAACCGGGTAGTCATGCGAGTACCTTTGGAGGTAATCCTTTCGCTTGTGCCTCAGCTTTAACAGTATTACAAACCATTGAACGGGATCATATTCTCGAAAATGTCCAGCACCGAGGGGAACAATTACGCAGCCGTTTACGCGTGATTGCTTCTCAATATCCCCATCTATTTGTCGATGTGCGCGGTTGGGGTTTAATTAATGGTCTGGAAATTAATTCAGAAAGTGAGTTGGTTTCATCTACCATTGTTAATGCAGCTTTGACAGAGGGTTTATTAATTGCTCCGGCCGGTCCGAAAGTTCTCCGTTTTGTCCCTCCTTTAATTGTCTCGGAAACAGAAGTAGATGAGGCTATGGATAAACTAGAAGTTGCTATCGCTAAAGTGGTTTAATTTCAGTTATCAGTTATCAGTTATCAGATGTAAGTTTTAAGTTGACAGTTTCCAGTTATGAGTCAATTCTTTTTGAGCTTTATCCCCCTAAATGTCACCTTTTCACTGGACTAGGGGAGGATAAATCTACTGTTGTTCGGGGTAAATAAAATGATCACTTCTGAACCTATTTATTCCCTCCCTAAAACCCCTCCTTTAGAAAATGGGGATCAACTAAGTCGCCAGGAATTTGAGTGCCGTTATCAGAACCTTTCTGAAATAAAAAAAGCCGAATTAATTGAAGGAATAGTTTATATGTCTTCTCCTGTGCGAGTGCAGAGTCATGGAGAACCTCATTCTGATATTTTAACTTGGTTAGGGGTCTATAAAGCTGCCACAATTGGGGTGATGTCTGCGGATAATACCACAGTGCGTCTGGATGCAGATAATGAGGTACAACCGGATGCTTTACTAAGAATTAAAATTGCTGGACAATCAACTATTAGTAACGATGATTATATCGAAGGTGCGCCAGAATTAATCGTAGAAATCGCCGCTTCTAGTGCTTCCTATGATCTCCACAATAAATGGCGAGTTTATCGTCGTAATCAAGTGCAAGAATATCTTGTTTGGCGAGTTTATGAACGTCAATTAGATTGGTTCCGATTAAATGCTGGAGAATATATTAAACTTGAACCCGATAGTCGAGGGATAATTTACTCGCAGGTTTTCCCTGGTCTTTGGTTAGATGTTAATGCTTTATTAGCGGATAACTTAGGACAGGTTTTGACAGTTTTACAGCAAGGTTTAGCCAGTCAAGAACATCAAGATTTTCTGAAGATATTATCTCAAAAAACTGATAACTGATTTATGTGGCATCCTGACGCTTATCAAGCTTTAATTGCCGAAGATTATCCTCAAGCTGCGGCAATCTACGAGGAACTAATCGATAACAATCCCGAAAATATTTCTGACTATTGGTACTTGGGAGTTGCCTATCTTCTGCAAAATTTAGAAGCAGCAGCACAGGTGATGTGGCAAAATGTTTTCAGGGAAGGAAATCCCGAACAAGTTAAGCAATGGCAAGCAGAATTAGAAGCAGTTTTAGACGCAGAAGCACGACGACAACAAAGCAAAGGTGATCTGGCAGCTGTAGAATATCTTCGCTATTATCTACAGGAAATTGTTCCCAAGTCAATTAATAATTTATTAGCTTTATTCGATTTAGCTTTAGATTTAGAAATATTCGATCCAGAAGAACTACTTAATTATCCTATTCAAGACAATCTCAGATATAATCCTAACCGAGAATTGCTTTTAAATGTAGTTCTCAAAAGTCTTTTATATCCCCACGAATTAACTTTAGATTTAGCTCAAGCAAGTTTACCCTACCTAGAGGAATTAGCTGATAGTTTTATCCCCCAAGCTTTTCAGATAGCGGCACGAGTCACCAACAAGCAACAAAGTCCCACTTTTGGAGTAGAAATTATTAAACTTTGTCTGCAATTAAGACCAAATGATCTGAGTCTTTTAGAACAGTTAGTTAACCTCTATATTTTAGCCGAAGACTTTGATAATTCTTTGATAACTGCCTATCAATTGCGAGAAATTTGTCTAACTCCAACCCTAAAGTTATACAGTAATTATCTAATTTTGTTAATACTTTTGCGCTGGGGAGTTTGGCAAGCAATTGAGCATATTTATCAAGAATATCAGAATTTATTACAGGAATTAATCCGTCAGAAAAATATCACTTTAGAACCAATTATTAAAACTAGCTTTCTCAATGTTTCTAGTCCTTTACCCTACCTAGGCGATCGAGCCTTAGCCAATCGACAATTAACTAATCGCGTCGCCGAAATTTTCCTTGATAATAATAGTTTTAAAACTCCTTTGCTTACGATCAAAAAAGTTC
The DNA here is from genome assembly GCF_020245885.1 of Microcystis sp. M165S2. Lineage (NCBI taxonomy): Bacteria > Bacillati > Cyanobacteriota > Cyanophyceae > Chroococcales > Microcystaceae > Microcystis > Microcystis sp. M165S2. The sequence goes on from NZ_JADBTZ010000320.1 coordinate 3,368, forward strand.
CAGAAAAACTAACGATCGGTTATCTTGCCAGTACCTTAAAACATCATTCCGTCGGTTGGTTAAGTCGTTGGTTAATTCACCATCATGATCGAGAAAAATTGCAAATAGCCATCTATACTATTAACCAAAAAGAAGATGAAATTACCCGTCAATGGTTTCGGGATAGCCGAGATATTATCCGTCATTTTCCCTACGCTCAAAATCCCCTAGAAGTTGCCCAACAAATTCAACAAGATCAGATAGATATTCTGGTAGATTTAGACAGTTTAACCCATAATCTCACCAATCAGATTATGGCACTGAAACCCGCAGCAAAACAAGTGACTTGGTTAGGTTGGGATGCTTCTGGATTAGCAACTATTGATTACTATATCGCCGATCCCTACGTTTTACCCCAGCAAGCGGAGGAATATTATCGAGAAAAAATCTATCGTTTACCAGAGACATATTTAGCAGTGGATGGTTTTGAAATCGGCACTCCCAATCTACGTCGAGAAGATTTAGAAATTCCCCCCGATGCTACCATCTATTTTTCCGTACAAAGTGGCATGAAACGCCATCCTGATACCATTAAACTTCAGATGAAAATTCTCGCACAAGTGCCTAATAGTTATTTTCTGATTAAGGGAGTCGGTAAGACTGAAAAAATTCAAGAATTATTTACTGAAATAGCGATTCGGGAAGGAGTTAATCCCCAAAGATTGCGGTTTTTACCGAGAGATATAGATGAATATACCCATCGCGCTAATTTACAGATTGCCGATGTGGTGTTAGATACCTATCCCTACAATGGTGCTACCACCACCTTAGAAGTTTTATGGCAAGGAATCCCTTTAGTTACATTGGTAGGAGAACAATTTTCCGCCCGCAATAGTTATACTTTTATGATTAATGCTGGTATTGAAGTCGGAATTGGCTGGAATGAGACAGAATATATCGACTGGGGAGTAAAATTAGGACTCGATCGCTCCCTTCGTCAAGACATCAGCCATCAACTGTTAGGAAATCGTGACATAGCTCCCCTCTGGCAAGGGAAAAAATTCGCTCAAAATATGGAAAACGCCTATCTAAAAATCTGGGAGGGAAGTTGATAATGAGAAAAAATTCAACTAATAGGAGTTTAACTGATGACAGCCGCAACTGAAAAAGATTTAAAAAGATTAGAGGATTTAATTATCGGCATTGCCAACGGACAGAAGGCGATCGAAAACCGACTAACCGCCATGGAAAGCCGACTAATCACCATGGAAAGCCGACTAATCACCATGGAAAACGGACAGAAGAATTTAGAGTTAGGGCAGTCGGAAATTAAAGGCGATATCCGAACCCTAGACGCGAAGATAGAGGGTTTAAGCGATCGAGTTAAAGTTATCGAAAATTTGGGTTAAAACCCCGTCGTTTTACGACGGCTTTAAGCTACAATGGAAAAAGCGATAACCAAGCTAAAAACTGAACCTTGACCACAGATAGTAGGGGGTTTCGTTCAGAAAAGACTTCAAATTCGGCC
>NZ_JADBTZ010000321.1:0-8788 GCF_020245885.1 Microcystis sp. M165S2
CTTAGTGCAGGTAACAACCGGTGCGATAGCTGGAACTTACCTCGTTATTAATGATAGCACGGCTGGCTTCCAATCCAGCAATGATTTATTAGTAAATATCACTGGATTTACTGGCACTTTACCAGCTTTAGGGAGCATTCCAGTGGGTAATTTCTTTGTTTAAGTGTCTAAGCTCTCCTTCTAAGTCACCTAGAAAACGGGTTTCTCGGAGAAACCCGTTTTCTGAACTTTAAGACAAAAAAACGTTTCGCTGACAAACTCTATAAAGAACGTAGGTTGGTTTGAAGCATGAAACCCAACGCCTGCTCATGTTAAGCTTTTCACGACTACTTATAGTTAATCATGTATTTCTGGCAATTTCGTGTTTATCAGCGTCCTTTGCTGCGTCCCCTACAAACCCATCACAGACTATGGCAAATTAGGGAAGGAATTATTATTCGCTTAGAAGCGGAAGATGGACGTATTGGATGGGGAGAAATTGCTCCTTTACCTGAATTTGGCTCAGAAACATTATCGGCAGCAATATTATTCTGTCAAAGTCTCGAAAATCCCCTATCAATAACTTCAATTTTTTCTATTCCCGAACAATTTCCTGCCTGTCAATTTGCCTTTGAATCAGCTTTAGAAGATTTAAGGATAGAAAATCAATCAAGAGAATTAGAACCAAAAAATTATAGTTATTTATTACCCACTGGTGCGGCAGTATTTCCCTGTCTGGATGATATTTTAGCTTCTAATCAAACTAATACTTATAAATGGAAAATTGCAGTTAATTCTCTCCAGCAAGAGTTAACCTTATTTGAAAAATTAATTACCCGATTACCCAGGAAAAGTAAATTGCGTTTAGATGCCAATGGGGGATTAAGTATTGCTGAGAGTAAAATCTGGTTAAAAATTGCCGATGAATGTAGAATAATTGAATTTATCGAACAACCTTTACCCCCGTCTAAATTGGCAGAAATGTTGCAATTAAGTCAAGATTTTACCACAGGGATTGCCTTAGATGAATCCGTAGCCAATCTTCGACAAATAGAGGAATGTTATCAACGGGGATGGCGAGGAATTTTTGTGATTAAACCTGCTATAACCGGTTCAATACAAGGGTTAAAAAATCTCTGGGAAAAATATCCCTTAGATTTAGTATTTTCCTCCGTTTTAGAAACTAATATCGGCAGCAAATCAGCTTTACGTCTAGCACAAGAATACCCCAGAAAGGAGCGAGCTTTAGGCTTTGGTGTGCAACAATGGTTTAATAATAGTGACCCCGATTGGTTAGAAAAACTGTGGACGACATCAACAAACAATTAGCATATCTCAGTCAAAAAGATTGGCTATATGGATACAATAGCCAAAAATTTTATCAATTATATCAGTCCTATTCTCGGCAATTTATCGCCGCAGATAATCCTCGATTAACTATGCTTCTTTCCGAAGGCAATCCCCTTAAATTCTTAGCTATATTCTTGGCTGCCGTCAGTGCCAAAAGTTGCCTATTTCTAGCTAATCCCGACTGGAAAACTAACGAATGGCAACAGGTTTTCTCTCTGATGCAACCCGATTATATTTTGGGCGAAAACATCAAGGTTTTTAAGCATAGTTATACTCCTGTTAATCCTGTGACTAATTCTCTGATGATACCCACGGGAGGAACCTCGGGAAAAATTCGCTTTGCTATCCATAACTGGTTAACCTTAACTGCTTCTGTCAAAGGTTTCTCTGAATATTTTCAAGTCAAGCAGGTTAACTCTTTTTGCCTATTGCCCTTATATCATGTTAGTGGTTTAATGCAGTTTCTCAGAAGTTTTTTAACGGGGGGAGATTTTGCTGTTATTCCTTACCATAAAATCAAACAAAAGCGCATAAATAATCTCAATCTTCAAGATTATTTTATCTCCTTAGTTCCCAGTCAATTACAATTTTTTCTAGAAAATGATCCTCAATGGTTAGCCAATTTTAAAACAGTTTTACTAGGAGGTTCCCCTGCATGGCCATCTTTACTAGAAAAAGCTAGAGAATATAATATTTCTCTGTCTCCCACCTATGGAATGACGGAAACTGCCTCACAAATTGTCACCCTTAAACCAGAAGATTTTCGACGAGGAAATAATAGTAATGGACAGCTATTACCCCATGCTCAGATAAAAATTAATCCCGATAACCAGAAAATTATTATTGAAGCGAAATCTTTATTTTTAGGCTATTATCCCCATCTTAATCAAGCAAGCTACTTCGAGACCGATGATTTAGGTTACTTCGATGAAAGTGGTTATTTATATATCATTGGCCGCGATAGCCAAAAAATAATTACCGGAGGAGAGAATGTTTATCCTTTTGAGGTAGAAACTGCCATTAGACAAACTAATTTAGTTAAAGATGTGGTGGTTTTAGGATTCCCAGATTCTCGATGGGGACAGGTAATTGTGGCTTTTTATGTACCTGTTAATTCTCAGATAAACCAGACAATTATTCAATCCCAGATTAAAGATAAATTAGTCAATTATAAACTGCCGAAACATTGGATAAAATTACCGGAGATACCAAAAAGTACCCAAGGTAAGATTAATCAAACTACTTTAATTAAATTAGCTGAAACTTTTTTGACACCGAGTCAAACTCTCGACGATACTTAACCAAACCTTTCACTCCTGTTAAGCAATCAATCCGTAATTCTAAAACCATAAATACCTCCTCTGGAACGGGATACTCACAGGATAAATTTTTATTTTGAGCGGTTATAAACCCAAAACGATGATAAAAATGCGGGTTTCCTAAAACCACCACTGCATCAATTCCTCTTAGCGGCACATTCCCTTAGACTATATTGAGTTAAAAGAGAACCGATGCCCTTGCTTTGATAATCGGGTAAAATGGCTAGGGGTGCTAATCCCAGCAGATTTAAATTAGGTTTATTTTCCGACTCTAAAGACACTGGACTATAGAGAATATGACCGATAACTTTTTCTTCTTCTACAGTAACAAAAGAAAAGACAGGGACATTATTTCTCAAAGCATTGACTAAATTGGCTTCATTTTCCCGACCAAAAGCCAAGGGATTTACTCGGTATATGGCAGCAAAATCGCTGTTTTTTTCCGAGGAATTTCTGGCAATGGTAGTCTCCAGCCTATTTTATTAATGAATGTTAAAAGTTGATAGCTATCTTGCTCAAGATTGACCGGTTAGGCAATAATAAGAAGGTTTATCATCCCCATTAAAATAAAGAATGCTCAACGCTTTTATTTGGCTACCGATTATAGGGGCGATACTGATTGCCTACACGCCTCTAGAGGCGAAAAAAGTGCGAGGATTAGCTCTAACTCTTTCTGTCGTTCTCTTACTGCTGAATATTCTCCTTGGCTGGCAATTTGACCCTAGTAACCCGCAAATGCAGTTCACGGTTAACCTGCCTTGGATTAATTTCCTCGGTTTCAATTATGCCCTCGGTGTCGATGGATTATCATTTTCATTACTTTTTCTTAACAGCCTCTTGACAATAATTGCTCTTTATGCTAGTGGTACAGGGGTTAACCGACCGAGATTTTACTATTCCCTACTCCTGTTACTCAATGCGGGAGTAGCGGGGGCCTTTCTAGCGCAGGATTTACTACTATTTTTCCTATTTTACGAATTAGAAATCGTCCCGCTTTACTTTCTCATTGCCATTTGGGGGGGTCAAAGACGCGGCTACGCAGGCATGAAATTTTTATTATACACGGCAATTTCAGGCTTTTTAGTGCTAATCTCTTTCCTCGGCTTAGTTTGGCTAACCGGTGCTAATAATTTCGCCTATAATCCCCTTTTATCGAACAATTTACCCGTTAACACCCAATTATTGCTCCTCATCCCCCTTCTCATCGGATTAGCCATCAAAATCCCGATTTTTCCCTTTCATACTTGGCTACCGGATGCCCACGTCGAAGCATCTACCCCCGTTTCTGTGCTTTTAGCGGGAATATTACTCAAATTAGGAACCTATGGACTGCTGCGCTTTGGAGTCGGTTTATTTCTCGACGCTTGGGTGACTATCGCCCCTTGGTTAGCAACGATAGCAGCTATCAGCGCCCTCTACGGGGCCAGTTGCGCTATTGCCCAAAAGGATATGAAAAAAGTGGTCGCCTATTCTTCCATTTCCCACATGGCCTATATTTTACTAGCGGCGGCGGCCACCACCAGATTAAGCATCACTGCGGCGATTTTGCAGATGATTAGTCACGGTTTAATTTCCGCTTTGTTATTTTTGTTGGTGGGAGTAGTGTATAAAAAAACCGGCAGCCGGGATGTGGATTATCTACGCGGTTTATTAAATCCAGAAAGAGGTTTACCAATCACGGGAATGTTAATGATTTTAGCGGCTATGGCCAGCGCCGGCATCCCCGGAATGGTGGGATTTATCGCCGAATTTTTAGTCTTTCGTGGCAGTTTCCCGATTTTTCCGATACAAACGCTCTTATGTTTGGTCGCTAGTGGTTTAACCGCAGTATATTTTCTCCTGATGATTAATCGGGTTTTCTTTGGTCGTTTAACCCCTGAATTATCGCGCATTCCTCGCAGTACCTGGCCCGAAAGATTTCCCGAAATTGCTTTGGCTTTATTTATTATTGTTTTGGGATTACAACCGAATTGGATGATTCACTGGAGTGAAAACCAAGCATCAATGTTATTAACTGGGACGGCAATCAGTCAAAAGCAATCATAGAAACCTTTTTCGGGATTTTTTAAACCTAGACCGAAACTAACTTGTGGATATGTGCCGAAACGTCAAAAATTTTTGGCTTTGCGGAGGGAATTAACCGTTAAAACCACCTGTTCCCCCACCAGTTCAATTTCTTCTAAAGTATTAAAACGACTCAACCCGAAGCGCAGGGAGGCATAAGCGAGAGATTCGGGGCGACCCAAGGCAGTTAAAACGTGAGAGGGGGCGGTATGGCTAGAAGAACAGGCAGAACCGGAGGAAAGCGCCACTATTGGCTGTAATCCTAACAATAACGCCGCACCGTCCACCCCTTCAATACTAATATTTAAATTTCCGGCTAATCTTTGGCTAGGATGACCATTGAGATAAATTCTGTCTAATTGACTGATAATCTCCCATAAACGGGCTTTTAACCGATTTAAGTAGCTGGTATCTTCTTCGATCGCTTTGATGCCCAATTCTACCGCCTTGGCAAAACCGACAATTTGCGGTGTAAATATTGTACCCGATCGCAGTCCTTTTTCCTGGCCTCCCCCTTGAATTTGAGCGGCGAGACGAACTCTGGGGTTCCGGCGCCGGAAGTACAGCGCACCGATTCCCTTTGGTCCGTGGACTTTGTGGGCAGTTAAGGACATCAGATCTATATTCATTTCCTCCACATCTAGGGGAATTTTCCCGATTGCTTGGGCCGCATCCGTATGAAAAAGTACCTGATACTGGCGACAAATCGCCCCAATTGCCGCTAAAGGTTGAATCACCCCAATCTCGTTATTAGCCGCCATAATTGACAGCAAAATCGTGTCAGGACGCAAAGATTTTTCTAGTAATTCCAAGTCAATTAGACCATCAGTACCGACGGGTAAAATTGTCACCTCAAAACCCAATTTTTCCAGATAATGACAGGGATCTAAAACGGCGCGATGTTCTGTCACCACCGTAACTATGTGCCGTCCCTTGGCGAAATAAGCTTCGGCAACCCCTTTGATAGCTAGGTTATTGGCCTCCGTTGCCCCACTGGTAAAAATAATTTCTTCGGGACTACTATTAATAGCAGCGGCGATTGTTTCTCTTGCCTGTTTAACCGCAGCCTCGGCTGTCCAACCATAGACATGATTAATACTACTGGCATTACCAAAGTGTTCGGTAAAATAGGGTAACATCGCCGCCAGAACTTGCGGCTCTAGCGGTGTCGTGGCGTGGCAATCTAGATAAATCGGCTTTTGAGACATATTTTTCCCCTGCGGGGGATTTGAGAAGGAGATATCCCCTGTTTTAAGAGAATCTCTGAAAGTGCATTGCTAATCTATGTTAACAAAAAAGTATCGGATAGTAGTCAACAGCTTACAACTCAGTCTAGAACTTTAAGATTTAATAATGAGAGCGCAATCGCTCTCTGACAGCAGTTACAATTTCCCTATTCCAATGTTGTTCAGTAACCCAACAGGATTAATAAAACATATTTTCCGGCTCAATCATGGCTAAAAAATCGAAGGCATTTAGTGAACTGCTCAGGCTGCAGAAAATGTCCCAAGGCTCCCAGAACCTCTTGAAAAGCTTTGAGAAGAAATTAAGAGAAAAGTCCTTGCCTTTCAAGGAAATTGTCGTCTCTCCTTCTGGGGAAGTCAAAATGTCGGAAGTTCTGGAGGATTTTGTCGAGCCTTACCGGGAATCCCCTGAAACGAAGGAATCCATGCGAAGATTGCTGACCCTAGGGACAATCGCTTGGAATCTGGCGTTGTCCCCCGAATCAAAGCGGCAAGGGATGATAGACCGAGTTTTTAACAAAGACCTTCTTAACGGAGATGAAAAGCTCAAGGCGGAGATTCAAGGGCTAATCGAGGAGCTAATCGCCAGGAAAAACCGTTATTTCTCGGAAAACAGACGAATGATTGTGGATTTTGAGTTAAAAGAGCTAGGAAACGACTATCATATCTCTGTTGCCTCAACTTTGTCGCCAGAATTTTCCGAGTCAGAGTTTGACTTCAAAGTCGGCGACTCGGTCATCGTCAAACAGGGTGTACTCGACCCAGATTTTGGGACTGACATCGGTGGTTGGCAAGGAAGAATTGTGACAATTGAGCGGCAGAGCAATCACATCGGCATTGTGACAATTGAGCGGCAGAGCAATCACATCGGCATTGAATGGGATAGCATCACCCTGAAAAACATCCCTAGTTCGGTGATTGACCAGTGTGAAGTGGAAAACTTAGACTGGACTCAAATGTGCCTCTCCTCAACGGATGTGGAATTAACCCAACCTCGAGATACAGAAGAAGATGTGGCCGCTATCATTGAGCAAATTGAGTCTAACATCGTTGGAGCTATTTAGCAGAAAAGAGAAAGGCGATTCAGGCGGTTGGCCGACGTTGACCCTGAGGAGGAAATGGCGGCTTTAGACGCTTGGAAAAAAACACTTGATTCATTACCCTATTGACCATCGAGCAGCGATTTGGAGGAGAGAAATTTGAGATGGATGATTCCCAGAAATACGAGGCTGACTGTCAAAAGATAAGAAAAGCCAATCATGAATTACTAACGGATTTTGAGAGTTGGCTAGAATCATCAGGCCTGTCCGAAAAAACCATTAATAATCATGTTTCAAATATAGATTTTTATATCAACGAATATTTACTCTATGAAGATGCCGTAGAAGCCAAAGACGGGGTAGATATGGTCAGTGACTTTTTGGGTTATTGGTTTATCAAAAAGGCCCTGTGGGCCAGTCAATCAAGCATCAAGGCTAATGCAGGTAGTCTGAAAAAGTTCTACACTTTCTTACTGGAAAAAGGCCTAATAGATAAAGATGATTTGCAAGAACTTAAAGAAACCATCAAGGAAGAAATGAGTGAATGGCTGGAAACTTTAAGGCGATACGATGACCCATTGACTGAAGATATGTCGGATGTTTGGTAATCTTAACCAAGTGGCAATCCCCCACCCTGTGGCTGAGAAGCTATAATATCATTGTCAGGACACAACAAGAGTGAAACAATGGAAACATTAGAATTAGAAAGCGGCCAGTCGATTCTTAAAGCTGGTCAAACAACCACAGAAAGAGCTTTACAATTGTTTGACGCTCTCGACCCCGTGAGTTTAGACTTTATGCTCGGTCGTTGGCAAGGTTCTGGACTTCAGACAAATCACCCAATGGATGGTTTATTAGAAGCATCTAATTGGTATGGTAAAGAATTTGTCGATACTGAGAATGTCCACCCCCTGTTATTTTTAGATGGTCAGGGAAAAATTTTTAAGGTGGCACCCAATCCCACGGCCATGAACTGGATTTTGAAGCTGCCGATACTCAAAAATAATTCTCTGAAACCTTTACTGATGCTGACCAACTCCTTGCTGAAAACAGAGACAAGTCAGGCTAGACTGCGAATGATGGAATATCGGGGCAAAGTCAGCGCCACGATGATTTATGATTATTTGCCCATCAATGACTCTTTTCGGAAAGTAGATGATAATACCGTGCTGGGAATTATGGATTTTAAAAACTCTCCCCAACCTTTCTTTTTTGTTCTCAAGCGATGTCAAAGACCTCTTAATTCTTGAGGTTCGATTTAAACGCTCTGGTGCAAGAATTTAGAGTTGAGGGATAATTCAAGTACAGAGGAACAGGAGGTAATTATGAACTTATCATCGTTGTCATCGGGTTGAAGTGGCTGAGAAGTTAAAAAAATTAACTCGCCAACCAATTAAGCATTTAGAATAATAAATTCTACACTTGCTGTGGACGAAATGCGTGTTCATCCCATTCTTCTTGATAAATAGAGTCAGAGGTTTGATTCATTTTGAGTGCAATATCACTTAAGAGTTTGTGGTGTTTGAACATTCTTCTAATTTCACCATCGACTAGATTTAACAAATAAGGAATTTCATTTCCTAATTTGACAAAGGAGAGATAATATTAAATATTTGTAAACTTTTTCGCCTAAGTTACCTTTCTGTGGTAAGCAAATCTTTACTGCTCCGATTCGGGGGTTTCTTGGGAGGTGTCATCGTTGTTGGTTTTTGGTTCTTGTCCTTTAAAAATCGTGATGGATCGCCAAAAACCCTCTAAAAACTGATTGAGAGTCGTTTCCTTGATTTTACCC
>NZ_JADBTZ010000322.1:0-8695 GCF_020245885.1 Microcystis sp. M165S2
CTCAACATCGGAAACAGCCATTGCTATTACTTTTTTAGTTATCAATCTTTCCACCCTGCTTCGGCAGGTTTTTTGGGCTTTTTTATGTCTGAAATGGAAAAACCGCACTTTTTCTCGGTCAATGATGACAATAAGTTATAGCCTAGAGATTAATCGACAACTAAAGCTTATGCTTTTAGCTAAGTGAAATCATTGATTAAGAGACCTGTACTTTTCAATAACTTTTTCAGCAGACCCTAGTTAATAGAAGTTATCCAAGAAACGGGAACGGCGATAACATCTAATGTCTCATTATTGGCAAAAATTTCTAAAAGGTAGCCTGCTTCTGGTTGTTCTTCGTTCGGGGTCAAAAGTTCAACAACAGTACCTTGATCACCTTTTTTAAAAATAGTGTCGGGGACATCCCTACATAGTTCAACTTGTTGAAAAAGTTGGACGGGTTGCATTATTCACAATCCTTTGTTTCCAATTCTATAGCAAAGACCAAGGTGCTTAGGACAATCCATCGCTGAAACCCTGTTCAGATAAGAGTTTGAAAATTGAAAGCGTCCTAAATAACCCATTATTTGCTATAATAGGATGGGAATTAAGTCTTTAGCAATATCAATGACGGCATCTATTGTATCAGCTTCAGCGACAAGTCCTTGTATATCGGGACTGGTGGCGACATAGTAATCTTGTCCGTTTTCTTGAAAGCGTTCAATGGTGAGTTTAATTGGGTTTTTCATGGCAGTTTTTTGAGTAAGAAGAAGGTGGCTTTAGGATTTCTAATCTCCTTCTAATGTAGCCTGAATTTGTCCTAACAGTTCCTCACAATCTTTAACCAAGGGAATACCCAATTCTTGGCATAATTCAAGCGCTTGTTGGCAATGGCTATATGCGACTTGAATGTCACTTATCCGATACGCAATATTTGCAAGACCAAAATAACAACGCATTACTATTTCCTGTAAACCAGTTCCTTGAGCAATAGCTAAAGATTTATTAATATAGTCTTTCGCTTGAATATATTTTTCAAGCTCAAAATAAGTGTTTCCAAGGTTATGTAAGCTTAATGCTATACCTCTCTGATAATTATTTTTTTGACTTAGCTCTAATGATTTCTCAAAGAATGCTACTGCTGTTTCATGTTGTTCTAAATGAGAATAGCAAGCACCAAGACTAATTAATTCAAGTGCAATTCCTCTTTGATCCCCCATTTCCTCTTTTAAGACTAAAGATTCTTGATGTTTAACGATTGCTTCCTGATATTTTCCCAAGTCGGCATAACAATTACCTATATTACCAAGCGACTCTGATATCCTTTGTTTGTTACCAATTTCTTCTCCTATTTTTAGAGATTTCTGATTATAAAAGATTGCCTCCTTATATTGACGTAAGCTTCGGAAGCAACACGCAAGATTATTATAAGCAAGTGCTAATCCCTGTTGATCGCCAAGAATCTCCTTGACGATTAAGCCTGCTTGATGATAGGGAATCGCCTGTAAATATCTGCCAGAATCGCTGTAACAATTTCCTATATTCAAAGATGCGGAAGCCATTCCTCCAAGATCATCAATCTTTTGTGAAATTTCAAAATGCCTTTTATGATTATCTATAGCTTCATTCAATTTTCCTATAGAACGATAACAAATACCTAAATTACCAAAAGTCCCTGCCATACCTCTATAATCGCTAATTTTACTCTGAATTGCTAGACATTGATCATGATACTTGATGGCTTGCTGATAATCGCCTTGCGAAAAGTAACAGATACCTAAATTACCCAGTGCAGAAGCAACTCCTGCCGAATTTTTATTTTTTTCCGATAGGGCATAATGTTGCTTATGAATAGTAATTGCTTTTGAATATTCTCCTAAATTTTTATAACTTATTCCCAACAAAGACAACACAATGCCGAACTCTCGTGTTTGTTTTTGATCCTCTATCCAATTATTAATTAAAATTTCATACAATTCTATTGATTTTCGACTTAAGCCTGTGAAGTACAAAAAACTATTAACCGATTTATCTTTCTCTTCTCCTCCTCGATCCTCATTCAAAATATCGTAAGCTAACTGCCATTCTCCCAATTCCCCTGCATGGTGAAACGCCTCTAAATATTCCTTCAAATCTTCCAAGTATTCCCAGGGAGGGACAGGTAAATGAGCTAAATAATAATCTAAGGCTAATTGATGGGCAGATCGCAATATTTCAGGATTTGCTTGATCTTGTACCACCATTGAAATTAAAGGCAAAAACTGAAACTGTCGCTGTTTTACATTGTATTCGGGGGGAAATTCTTGTAATAAAGATAAACAAGCAAAATGTCGTAAATTTTTGTCAGTTATTGCTGGAATTAACCCCTGGGCTAACCCCAAATCAAAACTCTCGCGCAGTACCGATAACCGCGTTAAACTCTCCCTAAACTCTTTCGATAATCGCGCTAAACTGGCGGTAATCACTTCTCTGACACAGGTTTCCGTGTCGCGGTGATACCCTTCCACATCAAACAGATTTAAGCCCAAATTTTGCGACTCGGTGACAGAAACCCCTTCGCCAAACTCATCACTCATCCAACTACAAACCAGTTGCATTAAGAGAGGATGTCGTCCCATCTTGTGGACAAATTCGGCTAATTCTTGATTAGTTCCTGTCAAACCGTAATTCACCCTCACCAACTGGATTGCGTCCGCTTCTGCTAATCCCCCCAGGCGCAACCAATGACAACGCCGCGTTAAATTGGCTACAAAACTCGGCTGTTCCCGACTGGTAATCAGGATTTTACTCTGGTTTCCCGACCCCAACCAACGGCTCAAAAATTCCCCATAAACTGAATCTCCCGCCGTCTGAACTACTGTTTCTAAGTTGTCGAGAATCAACAGACAAGGTGAGATACTCAGTCCCCGTATCATCTGCTGAATTAACGTCTCATCGTTCCATTTTTCATCGTAGGGTTGCTCCAAATTTTCTAATAACCAGCGGCCAAATTGCGCCACTGAATAACGCTCCCTAAAACTAACCCATAACACCCGCCAATGAGGGTTTAACTTCTCTTTGAACTTCACCGCTAAAGCCGATTTCCCATAGCCTCCTGCGGCGGTTATCCCGATTAAGCGTACTTTGTCATTGCTGAGGGCGGTTTGTAGTTCCTTGATTTCATCCTGTCGTCCCTGCCATTCATCTACTGGCGGAGGTGTGGTATTTAGGGTTGCTGATTGCGTTGGGGCTAACTTTGTCTGTTCCCTACCAGACGACTCCAGCTAATGCTCTTTGTTAGTGTCACTGGGATAGTAATGGTTATGGTTTCCCCCCAAAAATTTAGCTTCAACATTTTTGTTGAATTGATAACCCTGAGATTGATCCTTGTTAATTTGAGTATTGCGGATCTGTTTTTCCGTTGCCGCTAACTTAGCGGCTAATTCCTGGTTACTGCTCATCAACGCCCGCATTTCCGTTAATAATTCTGTAACTTCCGAATCAGCTAATACAGGTTCCAAGTCAATGACGGCTTGCTCAACTTCAGGTGCTTTGCCTGCGGTTAATAACTTTAAGGTTGGCGAGGTAGGAAATTTGCGTTGCAGTGTCGCCAACAAGGAATCGTTAAGATTTTCCCCAGTCTTGCCTAAAAAACCTGTGGCAATAGCAGAACCAGCCAAGGGAGCAATATTCGTGGCCCAAGTTATCAAAGTCACTAAGAGTGGTTCCATCAACAAAAACCTCTTGATTTTTTTCTAATGATACAGTTTTTCCCAAAAAAGAATAACGTTTGCTTAAACCGCCGTATCAATGAATCGGTAATCGCATTTATTTGATTGTTCTCGATTCCAAAGGAATAACTAATTTTAATACGCCCATTGTTAGTTAAGCAAAACCCACAGGCTGAAACTGAACATCGTTGATGATTTTCACCGTTTCTCCTGATTGCTTAATCACAAATAAACCGCGCCGATAAGCATAACTATCTATCCCCTGGTCGCTTTCAATCCCCGCTACTGCGCCATAAACCTGAAAGTCTCGAAATTGGGGAAAGGCTAACTTAAATCGCTGTAATCGGTCGAGAAAGTCATCTACATCATCCTTCGAGAGTCGAGATTTACACTCCACCGCCACTAACTCACTGCCATTCACCGCCAGAATATCAATTTCCATCGCTGCCCCGGGACGTTTACTTTTTAAACGACTCATGGTTTGGGTGACATCAATCCCCCGCCCTTGAAATAACTGCACAACCGCCGGCTCTACCATTTCTTCTATAAAAAGACACAAAGGGGTAGTTAAGTTATTGACGGCTTCGGTGGTGGCTCGTACCTGCTTTTTCAATTCTTCCATCGTGCGCTCGGCTTCGGCCCGGCGGCGATCGGCTTCAGCACTACGGCGATCGGCTTCAGCATTGCGGCGGTACGCTTCGGCATTTCGTTGTTCAGCTTCAGCACTACGGCGCTCGGCTTCAACATTGCGGTGCTCGGCTTCTTTTTGGAACTCGGCAAATTGAGCCTCGGTTCTTTCAAACAGTTTGTAAATATTGGCGATCGTAATAGCTTCTGACATGGCGTGTTCTTGTCTATTTGAGCAAAGCCGATCCTATTCTAGCGACTCGGCAGGCTGAGAGGACATCGTTCTTTTACCCATCACTTGCTGACAGGATAAATCCGACACCATCCCCGCCAAAAATCGCCAATTTTTTCCTAAAAAAGTTTGGGATACCCCACTCCCCCAAAGCCACACCCAAAGCTAAAAGCCTTAGCCAATAAGCTTTTTATTATGCAATTTTTTTTAATTAGACCTCTTGCATTGGCACATACCCCAGATTTTTTCATAGCAAGTATCAACCTATTGAAGTGGGGAAAATCTTATGTTTTCAATGCTTACGTTCTCAACTGCTACCCTAAAAAACCACCTCAAAAAAAACGGTTTTTTTGTCTTCAATAACCCTTGCAGCGATCGCTGGGTACAATGTTTACAGGATGTTACCCAAGCAACCCCCGTTATCCAAACTAACGGAGAGATTATCTATCCTATCAAAGCAAATCCTGACGCTATGGGAAAAAGTGATGCACAATCCCCCGGAATTGGGCTTTTACCTCATATCTTAAAAAATTAAGCGAACGGTAAGTAGTAAAAATGGATCAAAAACGCCACTAGCCCTCTGCGCTAAATAGACATGAAGGCTATCAACACCGATAGAAACTAATTTTGTTAGAAGTTACTCGATTAGATTGCCAATTAGGACACCAATCATCTACATTAACGACATAAGAGCCTTGACGAAGTTGATTATGGATATTAGTTAAGGCAGCTTGTGCTTCCTTTTTTCCTTGGAAAAGAATCACACTTCTATACCATCCAGATCGATAGAAAAGAACCGCACTTGAATAGGGAGGGCGATTTTTCTTGGCACGGTTTATTTCATACTCAGCTTCGCTAATATCTCGATCACCACCGAATACTACTCCCCATTGCTCTGCCCTAGCGATTGCAGGAATCCCAAGAAGAAACCAGAGAATTAAAATTGTTTTTTTCATGGCTTACCTATTAACTTTATTGAAAACGAGCTTTGATTTTTACCCCAGGCTTTAAGTTTAGATGATCGGCATCTTTTTGACTAATTATAACTTTTTTGTCTTGACCTTCTTCGTCTAAACATTGACCAAATTTTTCAATCCTGATTTTGTCAACTTTATCGGAGGTTTGGTAGATATATAAATCTTCATTACCGATCCAAAATGCATCACTATTTAAACATCCAATAGCTGATCCTCCTAGAAGTTCAGTTTCCGGTTTAATGCTATGAATTATCAAAGTAAATTGATTTTTATTAGGTTGACATATTCCCTGATTTCTGGCACATTCGATTCTGATTTTTTCTAAAACTGGATGATTGTAGCCTTCTTTTGAGATTGATGCTAGTCTTGAAATAGCACTAACAATCGAAACATTATTAATATCATAATAGCCATTATCATTAAAGTCTTCTTGATTTAGGTTACCTATTTTAATACCTTTATTTTCTATCTCTATATAATAGATATTTTGGTCTCCTTTCTTTAAGTCTATATGTTCGGCTATATATGGCTCTAACTGCCCTTCTAGCAAAAGATTAATAACCACTATAGAGCTTAGTAGAGAAGCAAGACTCCCCGAAATTTTTATTGCCTGGGTTTGTAAGGAATCATCATCTTTAAACCCTCCCATAAATCGGTAAACCAATGCACCCATTCCAGTGCCAAAAAAAATAGATGGTATGATTGGCAAAGGTATGACATTGGGCAACAAAGCTATAGCCGTACCTAGTCCAAAACCAAAAGCCGTAACTACAATGAAAAATTTATCAAAAAAATTAGGACCTGCCGGTTCTAATGGAGATGCGGAAACCGACGGCGGCGATTTTTGTTCAGAATCGGGATTTTGGTTTGCATTACTCATTTTTCAACTCTCGTATATCCAAATTTCCTAGAAATTCAAAACCTGTCAATCAGAACTAACTCGAATTAATGGCGGGAAGCGGATTTGAACCACTGACCTTCGGGTTATGAGCCCGACGAGCTACCAGACTGCTCTATCCCGCGTTGCTTTATCTACTATAGAACTAAATCTCGGTAAATGCCAAGGAGTTTGTAAAATTACTTTACATTTACCGTGCGACCAGAGGTTAATACTTACGTTCCACGGGGGTGAAATCCTGAATCACCACGGGCATATAGTCGATATCGATGCGGTCGCGGGAATAATAGGCGAGGGTATGCTGAAGGAAATTTTGGTCATCCCGTTGGGGAAAATCTTCGCGGGAATGGGCCCCTCGGCTTTCTTGACGATTGAGGGCAGAGGTGAGGATAATTTCCCCCACCACCATGAGACTTTGTAATTCCCAGGCCTCGATTAGTTCCGTATTCCAGCAATCACCCGGATCATCGAGGTAAATCTGCTCGTATTTGCGCTTTAAATCGCCGATTTGTTTAATTCCCTCGCGCATAGTCGCTTCGGTGCGAAAAACGCCGCAATGTTGGGTCATACAGTCTTGGAATTGCTGACGTAGTTGACCGATGCGAATCGTGCCTTTTTTGGTCAATAAAGCGGTGATTTCCTCTTTCGCATCCTGAAGGTAAATATCGGGATTAAAGACGGGAAAAGCGCGTTTTTCGACGTATTTAGCGATCGATTTGCCGGTTCTTCTCCCATAGACCACACATTCTAACAGGGAATTACTGCCCAAACGATTAGCCCCGTGAACGGAGACACAGGAACATTCCCCGGCGGAGAAAAAGCCCTCGCTGAGGGTATCGGCACTTAAGCGAACGCGACCATCGGTATTAACGGGAATGCCTCCCATACAATAGTGAACTGTAGGACGTACAGGCATCGGTTCCTCTACCGCATCGACACCGACGAGACGGTGGGCCTCCTCCCAACAGAAAGGAATGCGACTCATAATTTTTTCCCGGCCTAAATGGCGTAAATCCAGATAGACAAAGGGACCCCCAGCGCTACCGTCCAGATTTACCCCCCGGCCAGCGCGAATTTCTAGGGTAATGGCCCGGGAAGTGATGTCCCGGGGTGCCAATTCCATGCGCGAGGGGGCGTAATCTTCCATAAAACGACGACCTTCGCTATTGATTAAATAAGCTCCTTCACCCCGGACCGCCTCCGAGATTAAAACACCGACGGGATAGAGTCCAGTGGGGTGAAATTGGACAAATTCCATGTCTTCTAGGGGAATACCCGCTTTTGCCGATAAAGCTAAACCGTCTCCCGTACAGGCGAAATCGTTGGAGGTGGTGTTATAAACGCGACCATAGCCCCCCGTCCCGAACATAATTGCTTTTGCCCGGAGGATTTCTAGCTGTCCGGTGGCGATTTGGTACATAACTACTCCTTTAGCTGTACCTTCTTCGAGGATAAGACGCAAAACGTACCATTCATCGTAGATTTTTACCTGATTACGGCCTAAATTGCTGACTAATTCGTGCAGCATGGCGTGACCGGTTTTATCGGCGGCGTAACAGGCACGGTTATGGCTGTGACCGCCAAAGGCTCTTTGGGCAATGCGTCCATCTTCGAGACGGGAGAATAACACGCCTAGATGTTCCAATTCGATGATAACTTCGGGGGCTTCTCGGGTGAGGATATCCACCGCATCCTGGTCAGCCAGAAAATCGGAACCTTTGACAGTATCGTAGGCGTGAGCCTTGGGATTATCTTTGGGGTCAACGTTTTGCAGGGCGGCGGCGATACCCCCCTGGGCAGCGACGGAGTGGGAACGAATTGGGTGGGTTTTGGCAACGACAGCAACATCGATAGTCGGGTTGAGGCGTTTGATTTCTAAGGCGGCGCGGCATCCTGCTAACCCACCGCCCACTATAACGACATCGTGTTCTTTCATCGAAAATTTAGGTCTGAAACCCCGCCGTTCTACGGCGGCTTTACTGTTAAATACTAGCGCATTTACAAAATATATGCCAGAATGTGAAATATGGAGAAAGCCTATTCTTACCGATGATTTTACCCCATACCCGAACAAGAGTCGCTATTGCGGCGCACTTTGGGCTGTGTAAGATTAGTTTACAATAAGGCACTCCATCTCAGAACACAAGCATGGTACGAAAGACAAGAAAGAGTAGGATATGCTCAAACTTCTTCGATGCTAACCGATTGGAATAAGCAAGAAGAATTAGACTTTCTCAATGAAGTAAGCTGTTTACCTTTGCAACAAGTGTTA
>NZ_JADBTZ010000323.1:0-9542 GCF_020245885.1 Microcystis sp. M165S2
GCATTTTATTATCACCAGTGGAGGAGTTTACCCCTTTAATAATTAATTCATCTCGCACAGAATTAATTGCCCACTTTTCCAATTAAAAGAATAACTCAATCCTTTGATGATACTGGATTTTGAAATTGGCTGATTAACCAGCAACCTATTATTATCTTTCTCAATCTACGAGAATTTGCCAGGCAATTTTCCGGGCAAATTCGGGGATATGGAGGATTGTTCTGGAACCAACATCAGCTTTCTTGCTAATTTGTGGCCAATTAGCAGCAATTTAGCTCTGATGACCTGAGAATAGCTTTTCTAAAGCTTCCTTCAAGGTTGGTTCCATGACAATTTTATTTTGATAAGCAACTGTTACTCTAGCGATTGTCGGGACACTATTTTGGTCTGCCACTAGATACAAAGGTTCTACATAAAGCAGAGATTGTTCAATGGGAATAATTAATAGGTGTCCTTGCAAAACTTTAGAACCGTCCCGATTCCAAAGGGAAATCTGTTGAGAAATATCTGGATCTTGGTTAATTAAAGCCTCAATTTGATTCGGTCCATACACTAACCTTTGTTTAGGAAATTGATAGAGTAATAACTTACCATACTCTCTATCATCTGAACGCGCTGCTAACCAAGCGATTAAATTTTGCCGACTAGAGGGAGTATAGGGATGGAGGAGAATAAATTCTTCTTTGTCGGAATCGGGCAGTTTCATGATTAAATAATAGGGTGATACAGCCTGGGGTTCCGTGCCGTAAATTTCTAGGGGAATTTCCCATTGATCCTCCCGATTATAAAATACTTGCGGATCGGTCATGTGATAGGTTAATAATCTTTCCGCTTGGGTACTAAATAAATCTTCGGGATAACGGATATGACTGCGGATAGTTTTTGGCATTTCTGCTAAAGATTTAAAGAGATGAGGAAAGATTTTACTCCAGGTCTGAATGATTGGATCATTTTCATCGGCAACATAGAAATTCACCGTTCCATGATAGGCATCCACTACCACTTTGACCGAATTGCGAATATAGTTAAATTTATCTTTCCCCGGGTCAGAATAGGGATAGCGATTGCTGATAGTATAAGCATCAATAATCCAATGTAATTTACTACTACTATCCCCCACATCTGCCGCTACTAAATAGGGGTTGCGATCATAATTTAAAAAAGGGGCGATAGTTTGCACGCGATTTTGGATATCACGACGCATTAATAAGCGAGTTTCGGGAGTAAAATCTTGGCTAAATAACATTTGCCAATCCCGCAGATAAAGGGCAAATAGCCAACGTCTCCACCCCGTCCCCACTAGGATTCCTCCCTTACCATCGTAGGTGTTATAGACATTTCCATCCCCGCTAGGAAAATCCAATTCTTCTACGGTGGTGGGAGTCATCACATAATTATTAGTTAATTCCCCGTAGTAAATGCGGGGTTTACCAATGGGAATACTATAATCAATTAATTCGCTAGAGGTTTGTAGGGCCCCTTCGTCTTTATTTGTGCCGATATCTTTGACAAAATAGTAGGGTAAACCCCCGGCAGCCACTAAATTAACCGGGGAAAGAGTGAACCCATAACCGTGGGTATAAACGAGATGTTTATTCACCCAAGTATTAGCAGAAGTGGGAACCGCACTATAATCTAATTCTCTAGCGGCAATAATGGTCTGTTGTTTTTCAGATATTTGACGTTCCTCGATTTTTTCAGGCAGTCCTACTCGTACCCTATAGCGATCAATATCAGCATCGGGGAATTTATAATATAAGCGAATTTGCTGTAATTGTCGGTTAGTTTCTAGCAGTGGTTTGGTGTCCCAAAGACGAATATTATCGATAGTTAGATGATTTCTCTCTAAAACTTCGGCATTTAATTCGGCCTGTGGATCGAAAACTTGGGCATCAATTCTATCTAAGGAAAAAGCTGCTCTTGTGGATTGAATACTTCTTTCAATATAGGGTCTTTCTCTCACTAATTCATTCGGTTGTACGATTATTTTTTGTAATGCTCCACTGATAATTGTGCCACTTGTCCAAACAATTAAATAGAGAAATACAGGAACTAAGTAGGGAGAAAATACCAACTTTTTCCTGGTAGTTTTGTGTAATTTGCGACGGTTTATTTTACCAAATAATGCTTTTTCTCCTAACCATATAGAGGTTATTCCTGCAATAGTTCCCAGAATAATTTCAATAAATTGGCCAACATGAATATCGATATAACCCGCACCATAAACTACTCCTTCGGGAGAATAAAGTAGCAGGTAACGCTGAATAATATGGTGTAATACTAGCAGCCCCATTAACCCACTCCACAGGGCGTATAAATGACGCAGTTGCGGACGGGAAAACCCCGGAAATGTTCCCAGAGAAAGACTATCGGCCGAAAAAAGATAGGTTAAACTAACAGCAAAAAGAGTATATATTCCCACACCACCGAGCCATAATTCTAGTAACTGCCACAGGGGTAATTGAAAGATGTAAAAACCTAAATCATTCCCGTATTGAGGATCGTTAATATTGAAAGGAACACCATAAAAATATTTTAAAAAATTCGCCCACTGCCCAGCAATAATAAGAGATAGCATTACAGTGAATACTATAGATATTATTCGCAAAAAATACTCAGTTTTAATTAATAATCCCAAGACTAAAAGAGCGATAATTACCCCTTGCCACAGATTACTGGAAATATCGGTTAATACTTGCCTAATCCAAACTATTTCCAGAGGAGAACTTAGGGAAGAACTAAGGTTAGGGAGATTAAAATCTGGTGTCCAGAGACTGAGGGCTAGTTTACTGTAATACAATAACATTGACCCGATCCAAGCTCCAATTCCCGTTGCGATAATCAAAAGACCGAGTAAATTAATACTAGGAGATTGAGAACTAAGAGGATAACTATCTTCCCGGGGTTTTTGCCAACGAAAACGCTGGGCTAAACGTAAATTAGTAAAAATAAAGAGTAGAGAAAGAATCGCACTTCCCCAACCTAATCCCAGTTGCCAAGATAATTGCTTCAGGAAAGTGTTTAAATAACCCATCTCGGTAAACCAGAGGCTATTGGCTACCACTAATATCCCCAACTGCCCGATCACAAGGCAGCCAAGAAACAGTAAAATAGGTTTAGCGATCGAGCTTCGGTTAGATCTGATCAGCATGGATAAAGTGATAAAAGAGAGTCTTCTTTCATTCTAGCGATTTTAGTTTCTCCCTGCTGCTTTTTCTTAGTTTAAAGATAAACTTAAGAAACTATAGCGGGGTTAGGGCGATAATTTCGCTTAAAGTCAGCAATTTTAGCTAGGATTAGCAGACTGGAGTATTTCCCGAAAAATCCTGCGTCGATAGGAAGGAGATTCATTGCTGATATTCCATAAAGTTTCGTAGAAAAAGAAAGAAACACCAAAATTTTGTTGTCTCGATTTTTCCACTTGTTGAGTAATATTAACCATCGGAATCGGACGACCTTTTAAACCAGATAAAATCCCAATAGCCACGGGGATAGATTCTCTAGCTTGCTGTAATTCTGGTTGCGATAATTCCCAGTCAAAGGCGTTCATATCAGTTCGATACACCTGTACTATTAATTCATCAATCAAGTTTTTTTCTTGCCATTTTTGCCAATCTAAAAGATAGGATTCTAGGGAGAAAGTGTAGGGATTAGGAGATAGGGAAATAATCGCTGTAGGTTGGCGCTTTTTAATCGTCTGGGCTAAACTATTCATATAGTCAGTAATTTTATCGGCCCGCCATTGAATCCATGCTTTATCTTGGTAATCTTGCGGTGGCAATTGTCCCGAATGTTCCCTTTGATAGAGTTTAATCGTGGTTTCATCATAGCCAAAATCGGCGGGATAACCAAAATGATCATCAAACTGAATTCCTTCTATATCGTAGTTAGTAATAATCTCGCTGACTAAATCCGTAATAAAGTTTTTTACTTGCGGATGTAAGGGATTTAACCACACCCGTTGATGCACTTTTCCTTCCCACCAAATCACACTTTTATCCTGTCTTTGGGTTAACCAATCGGGATGTCGTTTTGCTAATTCTGAATCCGCAGGAGCCATAAAACCAAATTCAAACCAGGGAATAATTCTTAATTTTTTCCGATGACCTTGGCTAATTATTTCCTCTAAAAAGTCGCGATTTTTTAAAGATTCATGGGGATCGATCGCTCGTCCCGTAACTTTTTCTGCTACCTTAGAAGGATAGAGTGTATAACCCCAATTCCAGACCGTGGGATAAATAGTGTTAAAGTTTAAATCAGCCAACCTATTAAGGGCATCTTTTAGGGTTTCCGGTTTCAATAACACTTCACTATCGATATTAGTTAACCAAACTCCACGAATTTCGGTTTTTTCTTGGGTTTTATTGGTCGATTGTGCGGGAAAATTAAAGGTTATCGTCATGATAAAAGCAAAGATAATTAAAAATATTAACCAGCTTATTTTCCCGTATCTTTGACTATAAATCACCAAACTATCGGCGAAATTATTAAAAGTTTTACTGATTTTATTCATAATGGGAAGTGGGGAAGTGGGGAGACTGTTCACTGATAATGGCTAAAATAACTAAATTATCTCTCTAAATTGCGAGGATCTAGGGCATCACGTAAACCATCACCGAGTAAATTAAAAGCTAAAACGGTGAGAATAATTAACAAAGCAGCTGGCCAAATTAACCAGGGTTGTAGAACAATAATTGAGGCATTGGTAGCCAGAGAAAGCATATTTCCCCAACTAGGATCTGGTTGTTGAATTCCCAAACCAATTAAACTTAAAACCGATTCGGCCACGATAAACCCCGGCACAGCTAACGTAGCAGAAATAATGATATAACTGGCAGTTTGGGGCAGCACATGACGCAGAATAATATAAAGGGGTTTTGCTCCCATAGCTTTAGCGGCCTGAATAAATTCCTGTTCTTTCAGGGATAAAACTTGACCGCGAATTACCCGCGCTAATCCCGACCAACTGATAAAAGAAGTAATCAGGACGATTAATAAAAAGCGCTGGGTGCTGGTTAATCCTGCGGGTAAAACGGCCGCTAGGGCCACGAGTAAATATATGCCGGGGATAGTCATTAAAACTTCCACAAAACGCATTAAAATCGCATCTAACCAACCGCCAAAATAGCCAGAAACGCCACCGACAAATAAACCGATAGGGAAAGAAATTAAAATCCCGACCAAACCGATAAATAAACTAATTCTGCCCCCGAAAATCAAGCGACTAAAACTATCGCGTCCTGATTCGTCAGTTCCCAATATATTGATTCTACCATCGCCGATGACTCCGAACAGATGGAGATCAAAAGGGATACCGGGGAATAAAGTTACTTCCTCCCATTTTGGCGGCAAAGGTAGGCGAATTTGACCTAAATTATAGGTTTCACCCTTAACCAAGAGACGCAGCGGCAAGGGTTTGTTAAAATCTCTCATTAGCTTCCGCTCACCAGTTTCTATATTAATAGCACTTTGAGTGGTGGGATAGACGTGGGGGCCAATCCACTCACCCTTGTTACTTCCCGACTGCGAGCGCCAAAAGATTTGAGTGGGGGGTAGGAGAGACTGACCGGGTTGGGAGGAGTAGGGAGAGTAGGGAGCGACAAAATCCGCCGCCATTACACTTAAATAGAAGATTAACAGTAAAACTGCTCCCCAACGGGCGAGAGGATTATCTTTGAGTTTGTGCCACCAGTCCATAGGCGATTAGGTCAATAGGAGAGTTAATCTTTATTTTGCTAGTTTGATTGCTATAATTTATCATACCAACAAAAAAGCTGTCTAATGTTTATTAATCCCCTTGTTTATGAGAAATCTTCTGTCTATCGTCAAGATTTTGAGACAGCGCAACCGTTTAAGCATTTGGTCATCGATAATTTTTTAGTTGGGGAGCAAGCGCAAATTTTGCTGGAAAATTTTCCGAGTTTTAATCCGCAAAAAGCCATTAGTGAGTTAGGAAAAGTTGGCGGCAAGGCGGTTAATGAGGATTTAATCGGTTTAGGGGGTATTTATCAACAGTTTGGCCGCTACGTTCAAGCTAAAGAGTTTTTAGAGTTAATTTCCGAATTAACCGGTGTCGATAATTTAATTCCAGACCCTAGTTTTTATGGGGGTGGAACCCACGAAAATTTACACGGTCAAGAATTAGACCCTCACATTGATTTTAACTTCGATGAGCGTCATTGGTATCATCGCCGCTTGAATTTATTAATCTATTTAAATCCCCAATGGCAAGCAGATTGGGGAGGGAATCTAGAGTTACATTCCAATCCTCGTCAACCGGAAGAAAATAAGATTAAATCTTTTCTACCTATCTTTAATCGTTGTGTTATTTTTGAAACCAATGAATATTCATGGCATGGATTTTCTCAGATTAATTTACCAGAAAATCAACGGCATTTATCGCGTAAATCTCTTTCTATCTATCTCTATACTAAAGAACGTCCGGGCCAGGAATTATCACCATCTCATACAACTTTTTACATCCCGCGCCCGCTGCCAGAAAATATTCAACCCCATCAAGTTTTAAGCTCAGAAGATTACCAACAAATTAAAATTTTACTGAAAAGACGGGATGATTTAATTCGTTTTTATCAAGATAGAGAACTGAAAGAATCTCAGGATTTAGTTAGTTTAAAATCCCATATTAAACGCTATCTATCCCTCCAATATCCTCGCCTATGGAAAATGATTAAAAGTTTATCCCGTTGGCGAAAGTGACCTGAAGAAAAAATCCCTACTTTCCAATCAGAGAGAGTAGGGAATAATCAAAAAAAACTAACTGGGAACTTAACCTAATAACTGGGTAGCACGCGCAGTTAAAGCATTGGCAGTTAAGCCATTATAGGCCATAATTTCCCCGGCACTGGCGGTGGTTTCTCCCCGTTTCCAAGCGAAGACATCCCGACGCGCATTACTGCGTAACATAATCGGTTCTAACATGGCGCTTGTACCACCGGTTACTCCGATTAAAGCATCACCGGCAAAGAGACTGTCAAAACCAGCATCATCGAGGAAATTATTATCAGCTGCTGAGCTAGTTTCACTCATCACATCGCCAGGACGATAGAGACGACGGGGATTAATTACCGAGACGATTTTTACACCGATTCCCGCTGCTTCTAACTGTTGTGCAGACTCAAAGACGGGTAATAAAGTCATATCGCCAATGACGGCAAAAACGACTTTTTTACTGCCTTCCGATTCGTGGAGAATTACGCCGCCTTTTTCTAAAGCTTGACGGGTTTGCTCAAAAGTGGTTCGTACTGGTAAAGGCGATTTACTAGCGGTGATTGTAATGCCTTTATTGCTAGTTCCTAACGCCCATTCATAACAGACTTGAATACTGTTAGCATCGCAGGGAAAGAGCGGGAAAATATTACCATTTCGCATCATAGCGGCGAAATAATTTTCAATCTCTGGGCGTTGGTGTGTCCAACCATTACGCCCTTGCTCTAAGGCTCCGGCGGTGAATAAAGTAATAGTAGAAGGGGTGGGACGACGTAACTCGGCCATCGCTTGGGTTACAGTCTGCCAAATCGGTAAACCATTGATAGCAAAAGACTCGTAGGAACACCATAAAGTCCGCCCTCCCAAGAGAGATAAACCGACGGCTAATCCAGCACAGGCATCCTCGCTTAAAGGCTCATAAACTTGACCGTTAGGTGCTTGGAAATAGGTATCATCGCTGGTGGGGTGAATAATCTTTAAACCGACGTTAATATTATTAATTCCCGAAGCTGCATTACCATCAGCATTAGTGACGACAAAATTGGGGTCAGCTTTACCCACAGCTACCACTAATTCCCCCATGGCAGTGGTGGCTACTTTTTTATCACCACCCACAGTATATTCGGCCATCGGTAAGGTTCCTAAATCTGGCAGCGGGAAGACTTTTTCCGTCACCACTGTTTCCACTGCCGGACCACCTCCAGAGCGCTCGAAATTAGTACGAACAATTGCCCAAGCTTCAGGGGGTAAAGCGCGTTCTTGTAAGGCAGTAACGATATAATCTTTTTCTAAAGAATCTCCTGGATAAAGATTATGGGAAGCCGCTCCCCGTTTGTGAACTCCCGCCCCTTTAAGTTGTTTAATAATGATCACCGTTAGTTGGCCTCCTAAAGCTAATTGGGCGGCTTTATCCGTGGCCATTAACACCGCTTTCATGAACTCCAGACGCTGGTTAAAAGAGAATTTGGTGCTATCTACATATTCCCCATTTTGATTAGCATCATCGAAGTCTTTGGCATTAATTAAAATCACTTCCTCAAAACCATTACCGCGCCAATAGGCTTCCATTTCGGCGTTAGTTTTCAGGGACACCATGCTATGGTGTTCTTGGGAATAGCCATTCCAAACTAAAATCGGCAGAAAATTGGTAATTTCAGGGTAAGCAGTGTGAAAATGACCAAAACTACTCATAATGTACGGTTCTCCTAAACCACCATCCCCGATAGTCACAGGGAAAAGGGTATTAGGGTGTAATTTGGCCGCCGCCATGGCGAAATGTTGTCCTTGGCCCAAAGGACCGGCCGGCCCGAGCAGTCCGGGGATTTGTCCAGAAAGATGCCCTAAAAGTCCGTGTTTTTCCCGAAAACGTTCTCCCAATTCCCTGACGTTGCTGATGCCCATGGCTTCGAGAGAGCGATCGAGAAAGACGTTACTATAAAAACCGGGGGCATGATGGCCCACTTCGGTGAAAATATTTTTCTGGCCTAACATCATCAAAGAGGCAATCACGTCGGCAGCGCTGGCAAAACCGCCGGGGTGTCCCGATTCTTTGGTAGCGGTGATTTGTAGGGTGAGGTAACGCAAAGCATCGGCGGCTAGGAGGGTTTGATAGATAGCATTCGGGTCATTAGCGGCAATAATAGCGGTTTTTCCCTCAGCGATAGCGGCTTTTCCTGCATATTTATCAAATTCGGGTAAGGAAGCCCCAAAATATTTTATCCCTTGACAAAAATCGGGAATTGTGCTAGTAGCTGTCATGAAATTAATATACCCCTTTACATACAGGCAATCGTTAAAACTATCTTACCTAAAATGTCGGATGAATGCCCCCGCTACATTTTTCGACAAGATACTCAACAAAATTAGCGGGGGATGAAATCCGACCAGAATATCAACCGCGGAGCATCGATTTAATTCCACCATCTGTGGGTAAACTGTGTTATACCTAATTTAGCCAATGGTCGTGGATTGTTAGATGCTAGTCGTAGAAGCAAAGCTAAAAAACGGAACACCAGAGCAATATCACCGGCTCGATGAAGCTATCAGAACTTCTCAGTTTGTGCGTAATTCTTGTGTTCGTTATTGGCTAGAAAATAAAGGAACAACCCGCAATGACCTCCAAAAGCTTTGTGCGGTACTAGCTAACAATAAAGAAACCCCTTGGGTTAATAAATTAAACTCTCAAGCTCGTCAATCGGCTGCTGATAGAGCCTGGCAATCAATTAATAGGTTTTATCAGAATTGTCGTGCCAAGATACCGGGTAAAAAAGGTTTTCCTCGGTTCAAAAAGCATAGTCGTTCCGTTGAGTATAAAC
>NZ_JADBTZ010000324.1:0-3649 GCF_020245885.1 Microcystis sp. M165S2
CAGGTGGTCAATTACCTAATTTTCAGGGAAAAAGTCCCTGAATTTTCCCCCCAATCACTCCAAGGGTCGGCACTTTTTGAGGGAAAAAAAGTCTAAAAACCTTGTTGGATAAGGTTTTTAGATTTATTCAGCAAACCCTAAATATTTGCTATCGAGCAGAAAAGAGCCTCGATCGAATTTTACACCCCAATAACCCCCCGGCCGGCGATCGATAACCGTGCCGATATCGTCGATATTGAGCAGCTCTGGCGGCCGTAACATAGGCATAGGATCGGCGGTTTTCAGGTAAGGGGGAATGGCAATCAGACGGACTTTTCCCCCGACGCTAATTTCACTCATGGTACTGGCTAAATGCGATCGTGATAATCCTCTAAATTAGCATATTTCAAATCATTCTCAAGATAGATTCCCCAGGGAATAGGTGTTGTGTAAGCTGTTGTCGTCCGCCTTTGGCGTGGGGTTGGGGTGTTGCCTGACCTAGCGGCGAGAGGGCGATCGCAATCAGTACAACCAAAAAAAAACAAAATCTGAATCGCTAGTTGGGGAGAAAAATGTAAAGATTTATTAAACTGTATCTTTTGATACAGTTGTCGGGGGATGTGTATCATCCCGTTGTCTCCCTTTGGCGTTGGGTTGGGGTGTTGCCTGACCTAGCAAAGACGACAAAAGTAGGCTAATAGCCTCAAAGCTGAGACTACAAGCTTACATACAAAAAACACTACTCAGGAGTAAAAAATGAAAAATTGGACTTTAGCCTTAGCTCTTGGAGCGGCTGCAACGACTACAATGATTGGCTTTGGAGTAAATCCTGCTTCGGCTGGAACTCTCACATGGAATTTCTCCTTCGATATAGATACAAACCTACTGCCTCCGTCCAACCCTGACTATACACCTTCCCCCACACCTGTTAAGGGGACATTTATTACCGAAAATACTTTATCTACATCTTCGGTCACCCCAGGCTTTACTGGATATGAAGTTTTATCCATAACTGGAACACAGGGTATAGATCCTATAACTGGTCTGGTCCCCCAAGGCACTGGCTCTACCAGTTTATTACTTTCAGGATTCACGAATGATAATCTGTTTAATCCGGCAAATATTGTTCCTGTAGGAGGTGTAGGCGCTTTTAGTGCAGGGGGATTAGCCTACATCGAAGGTGGAGAAGAATATCGGTTACTTTATGATCAGGGTACATATATGGGGTGTTTGACCCCGTGTGTTACTGTTCAAAACCTGGATGTAAAATTAGTTCCTGAACCCTCCTCAACCGCTGGACTTTTAGCTATTGGCTCCTTTGGTGCATTAGGCGCAGCCTCAACCCTGAAGCGCAAACTAAAATCATCCAAACCATCAGAAAAAGAAACCACAAAAGTAGGCTAAATTGCTTACCAAAGTAGAATTAATGCCCCTTCATTCAGTCAGTTGAGGGGGTTTATTGTATAATAGGGACATAATTAAATCAAGAGGATTTTGGTTATGCAACAGGTGACGATTGAGCTACCCACCACCATAATTAATGCTCTAGCCGCCTACAATCAAGAGCATAAGGTATCGTCTTCTGATACAGTACAAACGGCTATAGAATCATTTTTAATAGCGAAAGGCTATTTATCCAAACCGAAAAAATCTTTTCACTTATCTCCCGCACCCAAAGGAAGTGGCTATACTGACACATCCATCAATCATGACGCTGTTTTAGCCGAATTAATAACAAATCCGACTTTAAAAACCCGCTCCCTTCTCCCCACTTTCCTATTTTCTTTTCTATACCTTTTAAACAGGATTTACTAGGGTCAACAAGAGTCTTAGGGAGACAAATTAATCAATACTTTTGCCTCTTGCCTTTTTCAACTGGTCCCTGAAAAGGTCTTAATTTTAGGGAAATACAGTTAAAGGAATCCATTCGTAGGTGTTGACAATGCCTTGAAAATAATCATTAATAGTCTCTCTGGAATAGGGAACAACACCATCTTCACCAAACCAACGTTCATAAATTGTCACCGCTTGTTGTTGGTCACTAACGATCCCTTCCATGAATTTTAATAGCGTATAATTCACCGTATCGCGCCATTTAGAATCATTTTCGGGTAAAGTACAGGCATAGGATTCGTAGGCGTAGGGATAGGAGGGAACTATAGCTAAATTATTGGGATTTTTAGCACTTTTTCTTAAACCTTCTAGGGTAATGCCATCACTGGCAAAACCATCAATTTCTCCCGTTTCTAGTTTTTGTAAACCCTCACCACGATTTTTAACTTTGACCAAAATAGCGGCGGGTTGTTGGGTTTTAATTACTGCTTCATTAGTAGTATTGGCAATTACTCCAATGCGTCTGCCTGCCAAGCTACCGATGTCATCGAGATTACTACCTTTGCGGGTTAACAATTGAGTGCCACCGGCAAAGTAACTAACGGAAAAATCCACTTCATTTTCTCTTTTCCAAGTAAAAGTAGTGGAGCCACATTCGATATCGATAACCCCTGTTTTCAACTTTTCAAAACGATTTTGGGGAGTAATCTCAACAATTTTTAACTTAATTGGTTTTCCTAACTTCCGTTCGGTTTCCTTGCGAATTAACTCTAACATATCAAGGCTGTAACCCACCCACTTGCCCTGGGAGTTGACAAAACCAAAGGGAATAGCATCTTTACGAGCGCCGGCAGTAATTACCCCAGTTTTTTGAATGCGATCGAAGATTGCTCCCGCAAGGCTAGAATGGTTACTGGTGACGGTTAAAGCTACTGTCATCGTCATGACGGCAAGTGTACGCTTCATTTTTTTTCCTAATCTGAAAGTTGCTCAAGTCTCCGACTGTTTCAGGAGACCGAGAGTTTCCCAGGGGAAGATTTTTTAGCGGCGATTGCTGGGGACAAAAAAAGAGGAGAGATGTTACTCTCTCCCCCTTTTAGTTTTTTGGACAGCATTTTAAATTGTTTTTTCAGTTGTCGCTGTCGGGCCGAACCGCCTTTGCCTTTGTCGTTACGTCCCTGCCGGCGGGGGGACTCCCATCGCTTAAGTCGCATAGTTTTTAATTCCAATTTAGTCGGTTATCTTTATTGTAACAGGCTTAACGTCAGTTTGGGTTAAGGAAATTTGGTGATCATTTTTACCACGGAATAGGGCTTTCTGGCTAGGGTATAATCTGGGTTTTAGCCTATCCCGAACTCTGGTTAACCAACCTTGTCCACCTAATTAGTATTTTCCTATGCTTAGTCAGCAACTTTGGCAGAGCCATCAAGATCTAGTACAAGCTTGTCTAGAACACCCTTTTGTGCGAGGTATCGCCACAGGAGAGCTTAAACGGGACTGTTTCGCTTTTTATGTCGGTCAGGATGCTTTTTTTCTGGAATCTTTCGCCCGTGCTTACAGTATCGCCGCCGCTAAAGCTCCTGATTGGCAGGGATTTACTAGCTTTCATCGGTTAGCGGCAGGGGTATTGTAAAGTTTCAATACAAATATAGTCATATATAGCCAGACATTGTAATATATAGACAGGAAACTATCAGACTAAGCTTTTACGCATTTAAGTTACATTGACAGCATTACCCTTATTTTTAAGCTTTCTACTCCATTTAATAATCAATCCCCCTTCATTTAAAAGCTGATTGACTACTTTTTCCAGTTCTTCTTTATTTTCAAATTCTCG
>NZ_JADBTZ010000325.1:0-7048 GCF_020245885.1 Microcystis sp. M165S2
AATTATTCCTCCCATCGAGATATATTCTGAATTGTCAGTTATAACTATTATAATCTCATTTCTCTTTGTGATCAAGTTGAAGATTTTCTAGTTGTTGACATCTATAAGTATTAATACTCATTGCATAAGTGAGATGCTCCCACGGTAAACTTAGATAACGAAGGCAGGAGGAGAGGGCAGGAGGCAGTTTTTGTAACGGGGATTTATGCCCCGCTCCCAAAACTTTTCGCCTTAAGGCGAGGTTTTCGACCCGATTTTTTCGATAAAAGTGATGTTAAGTAAGTGTTTGTAATTAAATATAACAATTTAGCCATTGACGAGAACTGGCTCGCTCCAAAGCTCCGAAAATTTATCCCTGAAATTCCGTCAAAACCCCATAGATGGCCCAGATAGCCATGGCGCGTAAATAATGACAGGCGCGGAAAGTTCCCACCGATGTAATCGCTTCTGGAGTGCGAAATTGTAAGCCATTTTCATAGACTTGTTTCACCACCGCTTCTGTAATTTGCCATCCTTGCTTTTCCATTCCCATTTGCATCAAAAAAGCCACCAACCCAAAATTAATTCCTACCCAAACTTCTAAGGGATGAGTTGCCTCGGGATTTTCGGGAGTACCATCGGGTTTTAACCCATTTGCCGCCCCAAATTTTCCCCCATGAAACTTGAGAAAACAAGCCTGATAAATCTTACTTAAAGCTGATTGCGTGTATTGATTTTCTACCACATCCGGTAAAGCCAATAAACGGGCATAAAATTGACCGCATAATTGGTCAGTCATCACCACATCAGAACCACTACCACTATCTAAATTATAATATTCTCCATTCCAGAGAGTCTGATGATAAATAGCGCGAGATTGTTGTAACCAACTGGCAAAAATTGCCGTATCTTCCCCAAGAATTGCACCAACTTTAATCGCCGCTTCTAGCGCCGCTATCCACAAACCACCGCAATAGGCACTAATTCCCTGTAAACGCCAATCATCAAAGGTTTGGTCTGGCGCGCCAGAATTTTCGGGGATGCCATCGTTATCAAGGTCAAAAGTTTTTAAATATTGCAAAGTTAGGACGATAGACGGCCAACATTCTCGCAGAAAATCCTCATCTTTTGAACCGGTTAATAAATAATCCCGATAGACTAATAAAACAAAATCACTGCCTAAATCTTTCCAGAGATTACAATCTTGATAACTGGTGTAATTACTCTTTTGCCAAGGGTGTTCATTGGGCGCGCCTAAATCGTGGGGAGTGGCATTTTTGGCCTTACGAATGGCACTAGCTTGGTTATAACCGATAATCCGAGGAGTGTCGTCGTGGGTGGGAATTGCCCTGGCAAAAGCTTCCATCACAGCCTTTTCTAAGCGCGGCCATAACATCAATAACCCAAAGGAACCATAGAGACGCACATCGAGACTTTCATACCAACGATAATCAATACATTCTAACACTCCGAATTGACCGATCGCATCCTGTTCCGTGGCTGCCGTCCAGAGAGTGCCGCCGTCCGTTAACAGGTATAATTCATTAAATAAAGCCATTTTAAACCAATCGGCCAGATCGGTGCGTTCTAGGATCGGTTTTTGCCAGTTAATAATATTTTCTCGCCATGTATCGCCGTGTTTTAAAGCCGTGCGTACCATCGCCCAAGCATTTTGACCATTGCGACCGAAAAAGTCCGTATAACGACGATAATAGTTAATTCCTTGAGCAAATTCGGTGACTGGTAAATCCCAAGCTAAAATAAAAGGAATTTTGCGAGTTTTCCCCGGACGAATGCTAAAACGAATCGCCATGGCCGTGGCCGTTTCTTCCCCTTTTTGGGCGGGGGTTTCGTCCTCAATATCCGGTAAAGAGCCATTCATGGCGAAATAGTCCCAAACTTCGCCCCCATCGCCCGCAGGGTTCCATTTACCCAGATAAAATACCTCTAGACTCGGATTAGTAATACTAGCAATCGCCATCTGTCCATCCCCTTCCCCGGGGTTTTCGTAATCCCGACGCATTAGACAGCCAACGCGGAAATTATCGACAATCCATTGATTATAATTACCCTCACTTTCCCCCCATTTTGATTGATATTCATAGACGGGACTACCATCATCTCTCACCTTAACCACTGGGGATTTAATCGCGTTAGTAAACCAACCGATTGTATTTTGCCAAGTCAGCATAATACTAATAGTAATCGGTTTATCGGTGGGATTATGAGCCGTCCATTCAAATAGGGCAATAGGATAACTACTTTCTTGATAATTATGCGCCCAAACCGGTGAGAATTGTTCGCAAATTAATTGAGTCTGAAAAACATCTTTGTACTCGTACCAACTGCGGGGATAAAGGGACCCATAGGTTCCCTTTTCGGCTGGATACCACGACCAGCGCGATAATGTTCCATCCATCGGGCTTTCCGTCGCCATAGCGTAGGCTTGGGCGCTTCCGTCTTCTGTTTGTTCAAAAATGCTAAATTGACAGGCTGCAAGGCTATTAAAACTGTGTTCACCGCCGTCCAGATGCCAGAGGTTAAAGTCACCTTTGGGGGAACGTCCGATGCAACCGGCCCCAAATCCTCCCAGGGGCATCCCATGCCAAGGACCATCATCTAAATTGCTGGCATAGCGGACGCTGTAGGGTTTTTCCCAACCTTTGCCCAGAGGACGTTTCCAAGCAGCGGCGGGAATTTCTGGAAGGGAGATGAGATTAAGCATAGATGTTTTTAACTGGGGTGTGGGGTGTGGGGAGATGGGAAAATAAATAAAAATAATCTCCTGATTACTGATTACTGATTACTGATTACTGACTTCTGACTCCACCAAGAAACTTTTTCAGTAAACCCTAATTATTCGCTAAAGAGATAATTGCTGCGATCGCTAATTGGCCAATCTTGATTTTCTCCACCGATAATTAAACGTTTAATATCGACAAAATCCTTACTTAATTGGGTCAAGGCATTGATTAAAATATCTAAAGCAATAAGATCGCTAGTACCAAGGTCAAACCAACAACGTCCCCAAGTACCTAAGTATTCAAAATCGGTCATATTGTGCATCGGTGACATAAAGGCATTTTCGGCCATATCTGGATCGTATTCCATATAACTAATATCGACTCCCACCTCCTGTACCTGTAGGTTTTCCGCATTGAAAGCCCCTAATTTACCCAAATAAAACCAAGAGGCAAAAACTTCTTCTACATATTGCTGTTCCATATTCGAGGGAACCGTCGAAAATTCCAGCCAAAACCAGACATCAAAAGGATTAAATTCGCGAAATTGTACTTCCATATTTTTTATAGGAGACAGGAGTAGGGAGTAGTCACTGATTACTGATTACTGATTACTGATAACTTCCCCACTGATAACTGATTACTGATTACTGATTACTGATCACTGATTACTGATTACTGATTACTGATCACTGATTACTGATCACTGATTACTGATTACTGATCACTGATTACTGATTACTGATTACTGATCACTGATTACTGATCACTGATTACTGATTACTGATTACTGATCACTGATTACTGATTACTGATTACTGATTACTGATCACTGATAACTTCCCCACTGATAACTGATAACTGATAACTGATAACTGATTACTGATTACTCTGCTGTAATTTCCAGAGAAAACTAGCGAGGAGATTGGTGATAATATGAGCGAGGATCGGGATTAATAAATTACCGGTGATGATGACGGTATAACCGAGGGCAAAACCGACAACAGTTGCCCAGATAACATAGGGCCATTGTTGGGAACCGCTAAAATGGAGGATACCAAAAATCAGACTAGAAACGGTTAAACCAAAGATATTTAAGCCCAAAGCCGGCAAAATCACCCCGCGAAATAATAATTCTTCACTTAACCCCGGCAGTAATCCAATCCAAATTAAATCGGGCCAAGCTAAAGGTTTAATGACTAATTCTAAGTAAGCGTTAGCACTATGGCGATAACTAGACCAAAAACGATATAGAAGCCCACTAATTCCACTAATTGCCCCCGCTAAGGCTAATCCGAACAGGAAATCCGGGAGAGTCAAGCGAATGGCGGGAATAGCGATCGCACCGAAATATTGCCAAACTTTGGCGACTACCAGCAAGATAATCGCCGTTACCGCCATAATGGTGAGGACTTGTGTGCGTGTCAGGGGATCAAATTCGGAATTAGGGGAATTAGTCACGGATTCTCGGATAAACAGCGTAAAGAGTTTAAATTAGGGCGAAGAGATGCTAGGCTAACCCCGGCCCGTTGACAAACGATCGCACCGATCGCCTCTGTATATGAGTGTACCCTAATTGCTTTCACCCCTAGAGGTTCCGGGGCCACCTTCATTCTTGTACTATTTTCCTGTACGGCAATCAGTACAGTTTTTTCTTGACAAAAACCCAAAACTGTGCTAGAGCCGCAGGCACTGGCGGGAACGATCAGCGCGTCCACCTCCCGGCTCCAAATAGCATCGGGACTGGGCTGCTTGACCAATTGGGGGGCGCGACTTAAACCCACCAAAACGCAGGGTAAAAAAGTATAACCGATTTCTTCGGCTGCGGCCTTGGGGGAAAGTTGCGGATCGAGGGGCAGCGGACTTAAAGCGGGAGCGTGGGCTGCCGGTATTTGGAATTGTCGGACTACTAGATGGGAAATCACCGCTTCGGCCCCAGCAAGGGGATCCACCCCCTGACCATGGCGATAATTAGCCAGGGCAATGCTATCGGGATCGTCGGGAAAACGGGCAACAATGGCGATCGCTTCTGCCTGGCCCTGGTTAATCAGTTTTTCTGCCCCCCGCAGCAAGCTGTCGGGATTGCCAATTGTTCCCCAACTGGCCCCAGAGGCTGCCTCTCGCAACTGCACATTTAAGGGGGCATCGGTGATAACGTAATCGGTGAGATCTAAGCCTAGGGTAGCCCGGACAGCATCGGCAGCCTGAAGGTGTCTTTGCAAGAGGTCAAATTCAATGGCGCGATCGAATAGTAACCCGATGCGATTTTGATGGACGGGACTTAACCCCCAATCCCCCCGGGCAAAACGATCTAAAGCGTAACCCTCCACATAATAGGTGTTGGCTAGAGGCCAGTACAGTTGTGCGCCGTTGAGGACATTGGGATGGGTAATTAGGCGATCGCAAACTTGGGCGATCGCTTTGGCCACGGGAATGCCATCCCCAGCATAACCGCCAATCGCTGCCCCGATGCCGGTGGGAATAATTAGTACGGCGGTATAGGGACGAGAATTCACGAGGCAGTGGTGACAATCGCTTCGACTTTTACCTGATTATTCTCGGTATCCACTTCTGTTATTGCCCAACGCAAGGGTTCACCGCGTTTGGCTAATTCTTTTTCGATTTCTTGCTGCAGTTGTTGCGGGGTTTCCTGTAGGTCGATTTCGGCACTAATAAAGTGAGTGGTCATGGGAATAGTCCAGGATAGTTATCCCCTCAGTTTATCAAGATTTTGCCCTCTTGCGCTGGTTTATCGGCTCTCTGGGTCAGGAACCACAAAGACACGAAGAACACAAAGATAGATCGCTATGTAAGTTAAACTGATCACACAAAGAATAAGAGAGCCAAAGCCATTCTCGTACTATGATTAATACTAGGCTTTCCCCTAGAGATTATGATCGCAGTTCCCAACTACATCAGTCCCCAAGAATATCTCGCTATCGAGCGCCAGAGTCAGATCCGTCATGAATACCGACGTGGTTTGGTTTATGCGATGGCCGGCGGTACGGATAATCACGATCGCATTGCCCTTAATCTACTCGCTCTGGTTAACCTGCATTTCGGCGACTCTACAGACTGTCGGTTTTACTCGGGTAATGTCAAGGTTAACTATCAAGATCAGTTTTATTACTATCCCGATGCTTTTGTTACCTGCGATCCTCGCGATCGCCAAGATCGTTATCTGAAACGCTATCCGAAACTGATCGCGGAAGTGCTTTCCCCCAGTACGGCCGCTTTTGACAAGGGCGAAAAATTCCAAGATTATCAACAGATAGAAACGTTAGAAGAATATGTATTAATTTCCCAAGAAATCCAGCGCGTGGAATGCCGTCGTCGTAATTCTCTGGGGACATGGGAAACGACTATTTACGAGACAGGCGATCGGGTGATCCTGCAAAGTATTAACCTAGAGTTAGCGATCGCCGATCTCTACCGCGGAATAGATTAAAGTGTGAACTACTCTCAAGGTGGTTGAGAGCTTCCTGCTTCAGTGGGAATGGATAGACCGCATTTAGTTTATTCGTACTAACTTGCTCGGCAATTTTCCAGCCATTGTTCTAAATCCTGTAGTGACTGAAAATCTAACAAAGCTTCTCCCAAGTTTTCTAACTGTTCTAGGTCAAGACTGCGGATATTGGGCAATAATTCGGGAGAAATGTCCCCTATCCGCCGATTTAATTGACGTAAAACTAGGTTAGCTTCTCCTTCTTGTCGTCCCTCTTGTAAACCCTCAGACCAGATTTCTTGATAGATAACTGATTCTTTCATGATGTCTTTCCTCAATAATCGTTGAATGATGTCTTTCTCTAATACTAACCCGGCTAGAATAGCGGTAGATGCAGCCAGATTACTTTGTTCTCGACTATCGCTGATTTGCTCGATTTCTTGGGCAATTTGCCGCAGTAAGTTTTCTTGTTTCTCAGCTTGAGCGAGTATGGCAAAAGGAAACAGTCCGGGGGCCTTTAATAAGGGTTCCGAGGGTTGTTCCCAGAGTCTAATCACTTCAAATTGATGAGAGGTTTTCCCTTGTTTATAATCATTTTGTCGGACTGTGGGGGAGTCACTTTTCCTCAGATAAATAACCACTTGATGGATAGGTTTGCGGGGATAGCGTCGATAGAGTCTGGTGGCATAATCTAGCATTCTATAGGGAATATCTTCTTTAGGGTCGGTTTGGAACTCGATATTTGACACTCCCCGCTCTAAAGAGACGGGGATTCTTGGTTCACAGAGATTACTTGCGAAAGACAGAATTGCTTCTGAAAAAGTAGAGGTATTCTCTCCCCAAGCGTTTATTGGATCTAGCCCAAAGGTTCCGGTATGCCCTA
>NZ_JADBTZ010000326.1:0-7397 GCF_020245885.1 Microcystis sp. M165S2
ATTGTCTATCTTTTGGTATTAACCTATTTGTGCCTTAAGTGTCTCCCTGTATAGATTTCAGCTACTTTTAGGCGTAGGCACTCTCATCGAATTTTATTTTAAGTTAATTATTTGCATAACAATTACCGAAGAGCCGAATTGGAAGTATAACAGTAGCTGTTTGAAGCTGTGTTGCCCATCTATCTAAATTTTTAATAAAAGAATTTAGTTCTTTTACTATTTGTTCAGTTTGTTGTGTGTCCATAATTTATAAGAAAAAGCTTGTTTAGGTTTGGAGCAAATTATATAAAGGATAATGTCTGAAAAGTTTATAGCGGTATCTGCGCCGGTGAGGGACAAACAAAATGGCTGAAACCCTTACCCAGCAAGAATTTTGGTTTTCTCGTAACTCTGAATACCGCTATAGCCTGACGGCTGAAAGCTTTATTCTCGCGTTGAGTCTGACCCTTCTCAAACATCATCTTAGCTTATTAGCTCAGTGAGATCGCCGATTTTATTAGCGAGAAAAAGGTAATGTTGCATTTTATCACCTCAATCCAAACTACAGATCAGCGATCAAGAAATATTCTGGATAGGGCTATTTCAATAACTCGATTTCCCCTGGTCGCCAAGTCTTGTCAAACCAAGGCTCAAGCGGGCCATAAAGCCGAAGAATCGTGTTCCAACCCGTGCCAGGAATCGTCTGTACCCAATTATTCTCCTTGCCAGCAGGCGGTTTCGGCCCGAAATAGATATCCACAGAACCATCAGCATTAACCAAAAGCCCCTTAGTCTGACTACCGACACTGGGAAACTGTTGATCCGTCTGAATCTGCGATCGCGTTTGGTTGCTGTAAAGAATAACTGACCAAAAATCTTTAACGGGAATATTGGGCGGTAAATGGAGGCGATAACTCTTGTCACCATCAAGGAGATTCCCCTTAGCATCACGGGCTGTCCAAGCATATTGAGAACCCAGTCCGACCATTTTTTCTTCCATTGCGGGAGTAACCCCCGTCGCCATGAAATAGTAGTAGATATAAGCATCCATGTTCAGCACATCAGGCTGGGTTTGGAACTTATAGCCACCGATGAAGGGTAACTGCCAAGCACTGTTCGGATAGTAATAAGCCTCCTTCTGTCGATTATGAAAAGCGATCGCCCGTGCTGTTGCATCCCCCACCGCCGCCGCTTCTGTCAAGATTTTTTTCATGCGTTCATCGGGTTTGAATGGCTTACCTTTTTGAATACCGATAGAGGCATAATAACCCAGTCGAATTTGATCGAGGGATTCACTCGGCTCTTCCTGTACCACTTGATTGAGCAGTTCCCAGAACCGATAATCTGCGGGTGCAACAGTATTAAACGGCTTACCCGACATATTCACAAAATTTAAAGCGGGGGGATTGTTCGCACTGTTTAAAGGATAAATTTTCGTGTTCTTTGTCACCAACTCAACCCCAGGTTTCGGATCGCCCTTAACCAAAAAACTGCGCCAGGGAATCCAAATATTAAAAGTCGGTGATTTCACCACATTATAACCCGATGGAATTTCTCCTTTGTAGCCTGGAGGTAAAAAGAGGTACTTTCCGCCTTCGCCTTTATCGGGGCCAGTAATGCCCACATCAATTACCCAGCGAAACCAAATATCATTAACAGTTCCTAATACTTTCGGAGGGACTTCTAAAACCAACGGCCCCTGAGTGAGATCAAGCCACGTCCAATTGTATTCGTTTATTCTTGATTAGTATTCTAAAATACGGACATTTCCCATTTACTGATAAATCTTTATCATCATTCCCTTTCCTGAATTTAATTATTTCAAATTGGTCGGGATTGAATTTATGTAAAAATGTTATTGGTACACCCATAACCCCCTTGAAGTCTAAGGGAATGTCTTGGGTTTTATTTACATTAATTCCATCATAATTGTCATATTTTGGATATTCAGCTTCATTGCCAAAATATCTTTTTGTGAGAGCCATATCTTCATGTCGTTTTGATATGTCTAAGTTTGTTAACCATAAACAATTATTTGGAGAAACTATTCTATTTCCAGAATTGTCAATACGAGCCTCTGTTCCATAAAGTTCATATTGTTCGGGAACAATGAAACCAGAAACACCTCTACCAAGATTTATTCCTAACCATGCTTTGTTTTCTTTAATTAGTTTGAAAATTTCTTTATAGGTTATTGCATTAATATTGCCAATTATCAAAAACTTTTTGT
The DNA here is from genome assembly GCF_020245885.1 of Microcystis sp. M165S2. Lineage (NCBI taxonomy): Bacteria > Bacillati > Cyanobacteriota > Cyanophyceae > Chroococcales > Microcystaceae > Microcystis > Microcystis sp. M165S2. The sequence continues at coordinate 2,210 of NZ_JADBTZ010000326.1, forward strand.
CGTATTTAACTAATTGAGCTACATATTCTCTGAATAATGAAAATGGGGGATTAGTAACAACAATATCGGACTTTTTTAATAGTTCAATACTTTCAAAACTACGAAAATCCCCATCCCCATTAAAGTAAACAATGTCAGTTGAACTAGGTTTATTTTTTTCTCTCTCTGTACCTGTATATTCAAAGAAAAAACCCTTTTCATCTTCTTCTCTATTAAATAAATCTCTCCCTTGTTCTCGATAACAAGATGTTATTATTTTTTTTAGACCTAATTTTTGGAAGTTTGAGGCAAAATACTTAAAAAAGTTACTAATTCGGGGGTCATCGCAATTGCAATAAACTACTTTATTTTCAAAATGACTTTTATAATATTGCAACTCACTTTCTATATCTGAAAGTTGTGTATAAAACTCGTCACTTTTTGATTTTTTAGCATTTTGCAATATTTTATTTGTTGCATTTCTTGCCATTTTCAATCTTTTTTGATTTAATAAATCTTTTGTTTTTAGTTATTTACTTTTGGTTATCTGATTAAATATTTCACTGCCTAATACTTGAAGAGAGGTTTTAGAAATTTCAAGCATAATATCAAACATTTTTTTGATAAGTAGGGAGGCACAATTATTTGTAGGACGGGTTAGCGGTAACGTAACATGATCGGGGGTTGGGTTTCATGCTTCTAACTTCACAGCTGCCATCAATGTGCATGGTGCGTTCCCAAAAAGCGAGCGCTTTGTAGCAGGACTTGCATTAGGGAACGCACCCTACAGCGATAGCGATCTGCATTTGAATTGTTAGGCACTATGCTAGTTGATGTAAACTTTCTTAATCTCATAAACAAACTCTGGCTTGTTAGCGTATTGCAAAGCCCTATCCCATAGTGGGTTTGTACGGTCGTTAAGATTATTTGCAAGAGCCTTTATTTCTGGTGGTGCGTCCTTCCGGAAAAAGTCTTTGTTGCTTCGATTTTTATCGTAGCTTATCCCTGTTATCTTGAATTTCCGTGGTGTTATGTTCTTTGATTTTTGCTGTTCAATGTCCTTATGTGCGGTTTCCCACGTTATAGCTCGTACCATTAAGTAATATCTGCCTTCATCAAATTTGCCATTAATGGTGTACACAGATTTTGATGGATACTGAGGTTTTATCTTTCTCTTATACAAGCCACCTACGACGAATCTGAAATGTAGATTATCCGAGGACATCTCATAACGTCGGCAATCGACAATATCTACCCAATGCTCTTTTGCTTGAGCGAGATGCTTTTTCACAAAGAGAACTGCAAAGGACTCTTCGGTCTTTGCGTATTCAAGGTATTTTTTAAGTAGCTTGTCGTCCATATAACAGTCCTCAGAGTAACGATATGTGGAAACTTTCGGCATATTCCCCCATTTTACTGCAATCGCCGGAACTTTTCCCCATATCATACCCAAGAGCGTATTAGTCAGATTAAACAACCTCTTTTAAGTAGATTCCTAACAACAAGCTGAAATAAAATAGACTTTTCGGGAAGTCTAGCACTAAGTCTTCAATCCACCCGACAATTAACTAATTTTCAGGGCAAAAGTGTCCTATTTATTGGTGTACTTGCAGATGAAGGACATAATGACCTAAAATCAGCTTATCTGACCATAATTCGTACTCTAGACGCAAATATTCGGGGAGATTATTCCCCTCTAATTGGAGACTACGGGTATAGTTGCGGACGCGAAAAGCGTCACCCGGTTGAGAACTTTCGGCATTTAACCAGTAGCGACTGACACCAAAAACCCCTTGTTCCCAAAAATGACGATAGGAAAATCTTCCCTGGCCTTGCATGGTCATAATTACCCGATTGGCCGAAATTTCTAGCCAAATTAATTTATTTTGCTTATTTTCGGGTTTAAGTGTCTCTATTTCTGGGAGAGCGACCAGTGGTTGATTGAGGAGAAGATGAAACCGGTGGCGATCCTTTTGGTAGAGGGTAGCGGCAGTCTCTAAAGTGGAGAGGATGGGTAGATCTGTCGAGAGCAGACATAGGGAGACGGGACGGCGGTGATGGGCAAGCATAGACTAGACTTAATGGTGTCCTTATCTCCACAATAGTTGATTCTCCGCCTACCGCTACCGGCACCGGAAATTTTTTTAGAAAAAATCCAGAAAGCACTTGCATTATTGAGGGACTTATGATTATAATTATTAATTGTGAGTAACTTTCCTCGGTAGCTCAGTGGTAGAGCGGTCGGCTGTTAACCGATTGGTCGTAGGTTCGAATCCCACCCGGGGAGTTAATCGAAAATAGCAGCAGCAATACTTTCTTGTTGCTGCTTTTTGATCTCACTAGAGAATTTCAGCGATCGCATTTTCTGGACCGACTAAAGAAATGTAAGGATTTTGAAAATATTTACTGGCTACCGATCGCGCTTGTTCAGGAGTAATCCGATTAATAGAATCCAGGAAAGTGCGATCGAATTCAATCCCCAAACCTAAGCTTTCATACCAACCGTATAATTGAGCGATTTCGGCGTTAGTTTGTTTACCGAGAGCATATTGACCCAATAACTTATTTTTAGCTGACTGTAACTCCTCCTCACTCAAAGTTACTTTATATAACCTTTCTGCTTCCTGACGCAATCCCGACACGGCGATCGCTGTATTTTGAGGTGCAGTACCCATATAAATGACAAATTGGGAAGAATCGAGACGGGTGGGATAAAAAGAGGAAACATCGTAAGCTAATCCCCGTTTTTCTCGCAATTCCACGAATAAACGACTAGATAACCCATTCCCCAGATAGGTACTCAATAATTTTAAAACGGGATAATCATCCTCTTGTACAGAAGACCCGGGGTATCCTAACATAACGATCGCCTGTTGACTAGCTTGGACGGTAGTTAAACAGGTAGGCTGAAAATCAAAAGCGGCCGGGGGTAAACTAGATAAAGGAAGATCGGGAATTGACCAACTGCCAAAAATTTCCGTCACTGCTTTTACCGCTTCCTCTAGGGTAATACGACCGGAAAGACTAATCACCAAGTTATCGGGACGGAAAAAGCGACTATGATAGGCCTGCATATCCTCCCGTTGCAATTGAGAAACCGTTGCCTCCGTACCCAATAAAGACATACCATAGGGATGATCGGGGTACATAGCTGCGCGTAATTGATTAAAAGCGACGTTAAAAGGCTGTTCCAATTGAGAGCGAATGCTTTGACGGGTGATATTTTTCTCTAATTCGATTTCTGGGGGTGGAAAACTGGGAAAACGAATAATTTCTGCCGCTAGACGCAATATATCTAAAAAATCCTTGGTAACAGTCTTTAAACTAACCACAAAATAATCAGTCCCCGTGTCCGCGCTTAAACCGGCCCCCGTGGACTCAACGCGATCGGCAATTTCTAGGGAAGATAACTTTTCTGTACCTTTGGTGAGCAGCACTGCTAAAAGACGAAATAAACCCGCTTTTTCGGTTTTTTCCCAACGAGTACCCGCATTTTTGAGGAAAATCCTCCCAGCAACCAACTCCACGGCCGTATTTTCCATCACTAAAAGGGTGATGCCATTTTCTAAGATTAAGCGGTGAATGGGAGAAGCGGACATCGTTTATTCACAGGGTTGCATTACTGTAATAGCATATCGCTCCGGGGAGAGATACTGACGAGCGAGACGCTGTAGATCTGACGGTTGCAAACTTTGGATAACTTGGGGATAGATCGTTGCTAGGTCGGCAGCTCTCAGGGTTTGATAATATCCATAGAGTCCCGCTAATTGGGCCGGGGTTTCTGTGGAGAAAATATAATCGTTAGTTAATAACTGTTGAGTGCGGTGTAATTCTTCGGGGGTGACGGGATCATCGTGCAGATGTTGGATATGTTCACAGATAATAGCTTCAATTGCGGCGGTTTGTGAGCTAGATAGGCAAGCACCGATGGTAAAGAGACTGGAATCTCGTTGCAGGGAAAAATTACTGTTAATATCGAGGACGATTTGCGCTTCTTCCCGCAGCTGTCGCACTAACCGCGAACAGCGTCCCCCGGCAAGAATTACAGAAATCAAGTCTAATCCAAAGGCATCTTCTAGGCGCTCGCATCCTGGTCCCATCCATCCCATCAAGAGACGAGAATGTTCTAGGTGGGGTAAATATACTTGGGAACGACGAATTTCGATCAGGGGGGGTTCGGCAGCCACTAGATGGGGAGGGGATTCCGAGGGGACGGGAAATTCCCGAAAAGATTGCCGGATAATTTCTAAAGCTGGTTGGGGTTCAATTCCCCCGATAATCGCCACACACATATTTTCCGGTTGATAATAGGTGCGATGGAAACAGCGCATTTGATTGGGGGTTAATTGCTCTAAACAGGGTTGATCGCCTAGAATAGAGCGTCCGTAGGGATGGTTTTGATAGATACTTCCGCAGAGGGTTTGGTAGGCAATCCAATCGGGATCATCATAACAGGCCCGTAATTCTTCTAAAACTACATCTTTTTCCCGATAGAATTCTTCGTCGTCAATCTCAGCATGGAGGAGAATTTCTGCCAGATGGGGTAAGGTATGTTCAATTTGATCCACACTGCTGGTGAGATAGAAGTGTGCATAATCGTGACTGGTGGCAGCGTTGGTCATTCCGCCACAATTTTCGATTAAATAGTCAAAGAGTCCGGGGGGAAGTTTTTTCGTCCCCTTAAAGATCATGTGTTCGAGAAAATGGGCCATACCTAACCATAGATCGGGTTCAGCGATCGCACCTGCTTTCACCCACACATCCACCACCACCACAGGAGTCACGGGTAAATACTGATGAATTACGGTTAAGCCGTGATCTAATTGCCATACCTGAGCGGGAAAAGAACTCGTTTGACACTGTGCTATCGACTTGATCAATGTCCGTTAACCAGATTTTTTGTTAAATTCTATACATAGATTATCTTATCTCTTGCCTGCTCAACCATTAAAAAATTTTGTCATGATTTCTAGACAATTCCCCCAAATATCAGCCTTATCGGTGATCAGTGATCAGTTATCAGATGTGAGTTTTCGGTTCACTGATTACTGATTACTGTTTACCGCTCCCTAATTAGGGTTTGCTGGATAAATCTAAAAACATTGTTCGATAAGACTTTTAGACTTTTTGTCAATCAAAAAGTGCCAGCGATTGGAGTGATTGGGGGGAAAATTCCGGGACTTTTTCCCTGAAAATTAGGTAATTGACC